>JANLGB010000009.1:20827-21132 GCA_024653405.1 Candidatus Saccharicenans sp. | reverse complement strand
CAATCTTCCGGGCCACCTCATCCTGCAGGTTGAGGGAATCCATCTGGGCCAGCAGGGCCTCACTCAGGGTCAAGCTGGCGCAGCCGGGCGGGTCGAACATCTTTATCTTTTCCCGGACGGCTTCGACTTTTTCCAGCGGCAGCTGCAGCCGGGTGGCAATTTCTTCCGGGTTAATCGTCAGGTAACCATCGTCATTAAGGTTGCCGATAATGAACTCGGCTATCTCCAGTTCCGAGGGCTCGAAAAAAGTCAGGCTGGCCTGCCAGTTCAGGTGGTCCCAGAGCGACGGCCGGCGGGAGACCACA
>JANLGB010000009.1:13340-20817 GCA_024653405.1 Candidatus Saccharicenans sp. | reverse complement strand
TCAAACGGCACCCGCTCCCGGTCGCCCTGGCCCGAATATGGTATATCTTCATCAAAATAATCCTGGAAGCCGGCGGCAAAAATTATCTCGTCAAATTCATCCGGAGCCGTCTCGGCCGGGCCCATTTCTTCTTCCACTCTTATCTCCTCTCCGGAGGGAGTGGAGGCAGAGGCTTCCTGGGGGCTGTCCTCTTCCAGTTCCAGCATGGGATTTTCTTCCAGCTCCTGGTTTATGACTTCCTGTAGCTCCAGGTTGGTCAGCTGGAGTAGGCGGATGGCTTGCTGCAGGGCAGGGGCCAGCACCAGCTTCTGCACCTGTTTCTGGTCAAGTTTCTGTTTCATCATGGCTACTTAAATTATAGACGGAAGTCCGGTCCCAAATATATCTCGCGCACTTCTTTTTTCTCCAGAACTTCTTCTGGCCTTCCTTCAGCTATAATTTTACCATCATTTATTATGTAAATTCTATCTATTACCTTCAATGCTTCCCGCAGCCTATGGTCAGTTAGTAGTAAGCCCACTCCTTTTTCCTTGAGCTTCTGGATGACACCCTGGAGGTCGCCAACGGCCAGCGGGTCCAGCTCGGAAAAGGGTTCATCCAGCAGCAGAAAATCCGGTTTCCGGGCCATGGCTCGGGCTATTTCCAGCTTGCGCCTTTCGCCACCAGACAGCCGGTCGGCCCGAGCTGTGGCCAAGGATAGCAGCCCGAATTCTTCTAACAATTCGGTCGCCTTGTCTTTCAGTTTTTCCCTGGGGAAAACCTCTTCCTGGTTCTGCAGCACCAGTAATAGGTTTTCCACCGCGCTCAAGCCCCTGAAGATTGACGGCTCCTGGGGCAGGAAGCCCAGTCCCTTTCTGGCCCGGAGATAGGCTGGCCAGGAAGTTAGCTCTTGCCCGCTCAACCAGACCTGGCCGCTATCGGCTTCGACCAGTCCGATGATTATGGAAAAGGCAGTGGTTTTACCCGCCCCGTTGGGACCGAGCAGGCCGACAGCTTCCCCCTCTCTGACTTCCAGGTTGAGATTATCGACGACCGGCTGCTGACCATACCTCTTGCTTAAATTTATAGCTTTGAGGAATTTCATTTTCCCCTGACAAGGACGGTCAACGACCTCTCTCTTTTCTGGTTCTCAAGGCGGATTCTATCATCCGCCAAAAACAAAGTCAATTTATCGGCCTCCAGCCTCTCTCCTGTGGCTGCTCTCAATTCCGGGTGGCCCGTCACCACGAGCTGCTGGCTATCGAAATCCAGGGAAGCCTGGCGGCCGCTAGCCCGGTATTCTTTCCAGTCAAGACTTACCCGACCCTTAGCTTCCAGCCGGGCCAGCCCGCCGCCGACCTCTCCGGTAAAACCGAAGACCGCTTCTTCCGCCCGCAACCGCAACTGGTCCAGCCCGAGTTCTAGGCCGCCGGACAGGATGACCTGGCTGGTTTCGGCCAGCAATTCTACCCGGCCGGCCCTTAATTCCACTTTTTCTTCCTGGCCGTCACTCCGCCGGGCCGACCAGCTGGCCTTTTCCACTCGCTGGAGCAGGCCCCTGTCTTTCTCCAACCTGGCCTTATCCGTCAGGCAGAAATCTTCCGCCTGCCAGACCCGGACCTGGCCACTCAACTCAAAAACTCCCGGGAAGGTCTCCAGGCAACTCCCCGTTAGGAAGACTGGAAGTTCTTTCTTGAAAAAAGGCACCGGCTTCTTAAAGAAACTGGGCTGGATTTCCAGTTCAAATTCAGACCCGGCCAAACCGAATTCCGGCAAGGTGAGGGCGAGCCGGGCAGCTGCCAGCAGGTAATCTTCATGCCGGGCCAGGGCCTGACCAGAAAGCTCCAACTTTCTCCCAACCGGGTCATAATCGAGATTCTGAGCTGATAGCTCTAAGGTTTCACCTTCATTTCCGTAAAGATAAGCCAGGAACTTACCAGTCTTTAAACGGCGGGCCGACAGTCTGGCTTCAAAAAACAATTCCAGGGCTTCACCCTCCACCTGTATCCGCCATTCTTTCCCGTAACCATTCAGCTTAAAGCCTGGCCGCGCCAGCAACACGGGCGAATTCTTTTCTAATAGAAAAACTACCCTATCGGCTAGCAAGTCAAAACTTCTGAAGTCAACCCCGGCAGAAGAGGCAGACCACCTGGCTTCGGCCCCGCCGGACAGGTCGATAGACAAGAGCTCCAGGCTGTCGTTTTTAAGACGAACCTCGGCCATCCCGGCGCCCAGCCGGAGACCGCCGCTGCTCAGCCTCAGATTTTGGGCGGTAAAATTGTCCTGTTCCAGGTCAAAGGACAGGCGCTCACCTTCAAACGAGAAGCTGTCTCCCGGCTGAAGTTTTTCTCCGGCGATATTGCCTTCCAGGATAATCTGACCCGGCACGGCTCGCCACAGCAGGGTGTCTGCAGACAGGCGGAGCGGCCCGTGCTCTATCCGGACCTTTTCCGACCTGGCCACTTTATCCTTGAGGTCATACTCAATCAGCGGGGCCAGTATCCGGAGCTGATTAAATTCGAGACTGACTTCGCCGTCGGCCCGCAGAGATTGTTTTTCCTGGTCCATGACCACCGCATTAGCTTGCAGCTGAACCGCTGGGCTGAGTTCCTCATCGCTGACTTCCACCCCTCCTTCCAGGTGCTGTCGTCCGTCCACGTCCGTATAATAATTGTCAGCCTTCAGCCTTAGGTGCCGCTTCTCCCCGGCGAATTCCAGCGCCTGGAAATTCTCACTGAAGGTTCCAGCTTGACGGGCAGGTTGGACCGGAGCCGACGGCTGGTGGCTTCTGTTCTTGAGATTGGAGATTATGGTTAGACCGACCAGGATTACAAACAGGAACAACAGAACCAGGACTGCCATTCTTAGGAGCGCGGGCAGCCCTTTATGTTTAATTCTTACTGTCATCCGGCCTGATGAGGCCTAAGGTCTTCCAGAGCCAGGGTCATCTGCCTTTTCCCACGGTAATCGCTAAACTGCAGGGAATAAGCCAGGTCCAGGCAGCTGCCCCGGCGGAGGTCAGGCCAGACCCTGGCTTTTTCCCAGGCCATGACCTCGAATACCCGGCCTGACTGGCGAACCCAGAACTTAAGATGCCGGTTCTGCACTACCGTCGGTTCGCTCAGGACATCGACCTCCTCAGCCATAAAAACCGGGCGCGGATTGCCGACGCCAAACGGCAGGAGCCGCGAATAGAATTCAACAAACGATGGAGTGATGGAGGAAAAATTCAGGCGGCAGTCAATCAGCAATTTTCTTTCCAGCAAATCATCGGTGATCCTGGCCAGGGCCAGAAGGTTGAGCCTGTCCTTGAAATCCGGCAGCCGTTCCAGGCTCAGGGTGCAGCCGACGGCCTGCTTGTGGCCGCCGAAATTCTGGCAGAGGTCGCTGCAGTCGCTGACCAGGTCAATCAGGGAGAGTTCGGGGATGCTCCGCCCTGACCCGTAGGCCTGGCCGTTTTCGTAGGCAAACAGGATTACCGGGCGATAGAAAATTTCTTTAACCCGCGAAGCGACGATACCGATGACTCCTCGGTGCCAGTTCTCGCTGCCCAGAACCAGCAGGCGGTATTTCTGGTGCAACTGTCGGGCTTCAATTTTTTCTACGGCTTCTCTGAGAATTTTTTCCTCGATGCGCTGCCGGGCCGAATTGAGCTCGTTCAGCTTCTTCACCAAGGAATCACACTCTTCCGGGGATTCGGAAAAGAAAAGCTGCAGGGCTATGTCGGTCATCCCCAGGCGCCCGGCGGCATTAATCCGGGGTCCAAGACGGAAGCCCAGGTCGATTTCATTTAACTTTCTGTTGTTGAGGCCCGAGCCCTCCAGCAGGCTCTTCAGTCCAGGGGTCCTGGCCTCTTTCATTTTTTTCAGGCCCTCCCGCACCAGGATGCGATTTTCTCCCTTCAATTCAGCCACGTCGGCCACCGTGCCCAGGCTGACCAGCTTCAGGAAGTGGCTCAGGTCCTGATTGATTCCCTGGCGACGGAAAAGGGCCTGGACCAGCTTGAAGGCCACTCCCACCCCGGCCAGGTGACGGTCAGGATAACCGCACTCCTCCAGCACCGGGTTCAGGATGGCCACGGCCTCAGGTAGGCTGTCACCTGGATGATGGTGATCGGTGATGATTACCTCCAGCCCGTTCTTCCGGGCCTCACGGACAAAATCGACAGCCTTGATTCCGCAGTCGACGCTGACCACCAGGTCAGCCTTCATCTTCAGGATGGTTTCCAGATGATGGGGTTTCAGACCGTAACCGTCTTTCATCCTTTCCGGGATGAAATACTCAACCTGACCGCCGAGAGAAGACAGAGCTTTAACCAGCAGCACCACCGACAGGATGCCGTCCACGTCATAATCGCCGAAAATGATTATCTTTTCCTTTTTCTGGATGGCCCGGAGGATTCGCTCCACCGCTTCCTTCATCCCCCGCATCAGGAAGGGGTCATGAAGCTCGTTCAGTCCGCCATAGAGAAAAAAGGAGGCATCCTCGGCCGTCCTCAGCCCGCGGTTGACCAGGACCATGGCAATTTCATTCGGCAGGTTGAGTTCCTGGGCCAGAATCCAGGCCTCCGGGTTGGACGGGACAATCTGCCATTTATAACGGGACTGCATGCTTTTCAATTTAACACAAGACAACCGCTTCCACAACCGCGCCCGCTGGTTTGACATCTCTTCCGCCCAAAAATATAATTCAAAAGCCGTGTTTGACAAATTAAAGCAGAAGCTCAGCCGGACCAGGGAACTTTTCAGCCGGATAGAACAACTTTTCCAGAGCTCCCGACCCCAGGAGGAAATCCTGGAAGAGCTTTATGAACTGCTGATCCTGGCTGATGTCGGGGTCAAGACCACCGACCAGATCATGGCCGGAATCAGGGACAGGGCCAGGAGAACCGGGTCCTCCGACTGGAAAGAGCTTTTGCGACAGGAACTGGTTGAGCTTCTTTCGCGGAGGCCGGCCGCCGCCAGCGCCTCCTGGCCGGCGGTCTGGATGCTGGTCGGGGTCAACGGCGGCGGTAAAACCACCTCGGCCGCCAAGCTGGCCTACAAGTACCAAGCCGAGGGCAAGAAAGTGATGCTGGCTGCGGCCGATACCTTTAGAGCTGCAGCCCAGGAGCAACTGCAGCTCTGGGGCAAAAGGCTGAACCTGCCGGTCATCCAGGGCCAGAGTGGAGCCGACCCGGCCTCAGTGGTCTTCGACGCCATTCAGTCCTTCAAGGCCAAGAAATATGACCTGCTGCTGGTGGACACCGCCGGTCGGCTGCACACCTATGCCAACCTGATGGCCGAACTGGAAAAAATCAAAAAAGTCATCAGTCGAGAAATGCCCGGGGCACCACAGGAAATCCTGCTGGTCCTGGATTCGACCATCGGTCAGAATGCCATCGTCCAGGCCCGGGAATTTAACCGCTTTTCCGGCATCACCGGGGTCTTCCTGACCAAGCTGGATGGCACGGCCCGGGGCGGCAGCGTCCTGGCAGTGGTGGAGGAGCTTGGCCTGCCGGTCAAGTTTGTCGGTGTTGGAGAAAGCGAAAAGGACCTGATTGAATTTTCTCCCGAATCGTTCGTTGAGGCGCTGCTGTCATGAGCTGGAGCAATCGCGACCTGGCCTTCATGGAAATGGCCTACTCCCTGGCCGCCACGGCCAGGGGGCGGACCAGTCCCAATCCCTGCGTCGGCGCTGTTCTGGTAAAAAAGGATAAAATTGTCGGCTGGGGTTTTCACCAGGAAGCGGGCCAGCCCCACGCCGAAATTGTGGCCCTCGACCGAACCGGGCACCAGGCTGAAGGAGCCACCCTTTACCTGACTCTCGAGCCCTGCGTTCACTGGGGCCGGACCCCGCCCTGCGTTGACCGCCTGCTCGGCTCAGGCTTAAAAAGAATCGTCATTTCTTCCCACGACCCCAACCCGGTGGTTTACAAGAAAGGCGCGGCCCGGCTGCAACAGGCGGGGGTAAAAGTAGAAGTGGGCCTCCTCGGTCACCTCAACCAGCGGTTAAACGAATTTTACTTCAAGTACATCACCCGCCGGGTCCCCTTTGTTACCCTCAAAGCCGCCTTGAGCCTCGACGGAAAGATAGCCGCGGCTTCGGGCGATTCCCGCTGGATTTCCTGCCAGGAATCAAGATACTTCGCCCAGAACCTCCGGGCTGAACACGATGCGGTGCTGGTCGGCCTCAACACCGTTCTTAAAGATAACCCGCGGTTGAGCCTCAGGCTGCCCGGCCTGGCCAAGAAGAAATGGTACCGGGTGGTCCTTGATACTTCCCTTCGCTTCCCGGAGCGAGCCCGATTGCTGAAAAAGCCGGAAGAAGGCCAGGCAATTATTTTCGCCGGTCCGGACATTTCCGAAGCCCGGGCAAAGCGGTTGAGGAAAAAGGGCGCGGAAATAATCCAGGTCCCCGCAGCCGGGGGCAGGCTCGACCTGAAATCGGTCCTGGAAGAACTCGGTCGCCGGGAAATAGCCGCCGTTCTGGTGGAAGGCGGGGCCGCAACCTTGACTTCTTTCCTGCAGCACCGGCTGGCCGACAAAATTTATCTTTTCCTGGCTCCGAGGTTAATCGGCGGAGAAAAATCCCTGACTATTTTTGAAGGCCAGGGCGCGGCCAGGGTGGCTGAATCCATGAAACTGAAAAACCTGCGGCATTTTTCCATCAAAAACGATATAATCATCGAAGGATATTTCTGATGTTCACGGGCATCATTTCCCACCGGGGCCTGTTTCGCGAATACCGGAAGAGCCGGAGCGAACTGGTGATTGAGGTCCCGGAGGAGGTCAGCCGTCAGCTGGAAAAGGGCCAGAGCCTGGCAGTCGATGGCGTCTGCCTGACGGTAACAGCCATCGACAACAGGCGTCTCACCTTCAATTTATCCCGGGAAACCTTGGCTAAAACCACCCTAGGCCAGTTGCGTCCGGGACAGGAGCTTAACCTGGAACTCCCGCTAACCGCCGGCAGCCTGCTCGGGGGCCACCTGGTGACCGGGCACGTCGACGGGATCGGCCAGGTGCTCGGAGTAAAACTGCGTCGCCCGGGCGGGCGGCTCAAGATCCGTCTGGAGCGAGAACTAAGGAAGTTCGTGGTGGAGAAAGGCTCCATTGCCGTCAACGGGGTCAGCCTGACCGTGGCTGGAGTGGCGGCCGGTTATTTTGAGGCTGGAGCTTATCCCGGCCACCCTCCAGGAAACTAACCTGGGTCGGTTGCGGCCGGGAGACAAGGTCAACCTCGAGTGTGACATAATCGGAAAATACGTGTATAATTTTATATCCAGAAGCAGGTAAAGATTCTTAAAGCTCGAAAAATCATGGAAAATAAGCCTCAAACTATAAATGTTGAAGAAGCCCTGAAGGCGGTACGCACCGGGCGCCTGATTATAATTGTCGATGACGAAGACCGCGAAAATGAGGGCGACCTGATGGTGGCAGCCGAGAAAGTCACCCCGGAAATCATCAACTTCATGGCCAAATACGGGCGGGGGCTGATCTGCCTGTCGTTGACTGCCAAG
>JANLGB010000009.1:12464-13330 GCA_024653405.1 Candidatus Saccharicenans sp. | reverse complement strand
ACCGTTTCCATCGATGCCCGGGAAGGAATCAGCACCGGCATCTCGGCCTATGACCGAGCCCGGACCATCCTGACAGCCATCAATCCGGCCACCAGGCCGGAAGACCTGGCCAGGCCTGGGCATATCTTCCCACTCATCGCCAGGGAAGGCGGGGTGCTGGCCCGGGCCGGACAGACCGAAGCTTCGGTGGACCTGGCCAGGTTGGCCGGTCTTTACCCGGCCGGGGTCATCTGCGAGGTGATGAAAGAAGACGGGACGATGGCTCGGATGCCCGACCTGGAAAAATTCAGCCAGGAACATGACATCCCGATCCTGACCATTGCCGACCTGATTTCTTACCGGATGCGCACTGAAACTCTGGTACGGAAAATCTCCGAAGCTGAGCTCCCGACGCAATACGGCCATTTTCGCATTGCCGTCTTTGAGGACATCATCCACGGCGAACACCACGTGGCCTTGATCAAGGGCGAGATTACGCCCGACCGGCCGACCCTGGTTCGGGCCCATTCCCAATGTCTGACGGGGGATGCCTTTGGCTCCCTGCGCTGCGATTGCGGCGAGCAACTACACACAGCCATGAAGATGATAGAGAAGGAAGGTTCCGGAGTTATCCTCTACATGCTTAATCATGAAGGCCGGGGGATCGGGCTGGCCAACAAAATCAAGGCCTATGGCCTGCAGGATGAGGGCTGCGACACGGTCGAGGCTAACTGCCGGCTGGGCTTCAAGCCCGACCAGCGCGACTACGGCATCGGGGCCCAGATCCTGGCCGCCCTGGGAATCAAGAAAATCCGCCTGATCACCAATAATCCCAGGAAATTTCGGGGGCTGAGCGGTTACGGCCTGGAAATCGTGGACCGGGTGCC
>JANLGB010000009.1:10678-12454 GCA_024653405.1 Candidatus Saccharicenans sp. | reverse complement strand
GTGCCAATCCAGATTCCGCCGACCGAGGAAAACCTGGAATACCTGAAGGCCAAGAAAGAAAAGCTGGGCCACCTGCTGGATATCATCTGAGACCGGTCCGCCTGAATTGGGTTTCATTTAATCAAGCCCGACTTCTTAATCAGCCACGATTTCAAATCAGCTGAATCGCCTGCATTTCTGATTCCCGGATAATTTATGAATGACCGCTCATATATTCCTTATTCAGGGACCGCGTCAGACTGTTAAGATGCCAGAGCCTTCCGGCCTAAAGTTGTTTTATCTTGGAGTCCAGGATGAAGGTCACCGGGCCGTCATTGATCAACTGGACCTCCATCATGGCCTGGAAGACCCCGGTCTGAACTTCGAGACCCTGTTCTTGGAGTTTCCGGACAAAATAAGCAAAGAGCTGGGCCGCCCGGTCGGGCAGTTCAGCGTTATCAAAACTGGGCCGGCGTCCCTTCTTGATGGAGCTGGCCAGCGTAAATTGCGATACGGCCAGGATACTTCCGTTGATGTCCTTGACCGAAAGGTTCATCTTGTCATTTTCGTCGGGAAAGATGCGGAGTTCGGCCACCTTGGCTGCCAGCCAGTCGGCTTCTACTTCTCTGTCCCCTTTTTCCACCCCGACCAGCAGGCACAGTCCCCGCCCGATGCTCCCCACCACCTGGCCGGCCACCGTGACCCTGGCTTCTTTTACCCTCTGGAGGACCACTTTCATCCTGTTTCTCCTGGCCGACAACCCGGGGCCGGCAGCCGCCCCGAGTGTTGACTTTAAGAAGTAGTTATTCTATCATATGGCACTCAAGAGGAGATAGAGATGACTCTCAGACACAAATCAGCCATCAGGCAGCACCGTCGTAGCCTCAGGAGACGGGCCGTAAACCAGAGGAATAAATCCCTGATGAAAACCATGATCAAAAAACTCAGGGAAACCATAAACAACAGCGACCGGGAAGCCGCTCTGGCCCTGCTGCCTCAGGTTTTCAAAGCCATCGACAAGGCCGTGGCCAAGGGAGCCATCAAGAAGAACACCGGCTCCCGTTACAAGTCCCGCCTGTCCCGCCAGGTCCAGAGCCTGCCGGTCAAAGTCAGCTGAGCTCAGTCTATCTTCTTATCCCGCAACTGAAAAAATCGCACCAGAAACGCCTCTATCAGTATCCCGGCCTCCAGGTCGGTTGATTTGAGCTTCAGGTCAATCCTGCCCAGCTCCCGCACCAGGCTGTCCAGTTCCTTCTGGCTGAAAGCTCGGAGGCAGGCAGCAAAAGCCTCCAGCTTGCGGTCAAAAAGGCTCCAGCCTTCGCTGAGCTGAGGCTTCAGCTTCTTGAAGACTTCCTTAACCGGCATTTTTTTCTGGTCCACCTCGAACTTGGCCTGGGCCAGTGAGAGCACATAACGGCTGATGCTGGTGAAATAGCTGATTATTTCAGAGACATCGGGCTGCTCTGACAGGAACCTGGTGGTAACGCTCAGGGCTTCCTCCAGACTGCCCGATTCCATCGCTTCCTCTATGGCAAAACGGTCATAGGTTTTCTGCCAGGTGCAGACGGTAAGGACATCCTCCTCGGTCACCACCTGTCTCGGGCCCGAGTAGAGGCTCAGCTTTTCTAGCTCCTGTTCCAGAAGCAGCAGGTCGGGGCCGACCGCTTCCAGCAGCCGGCTGACGGCCTGGGGGCTGGTCTTCTTGCCTCGCTTTTTCAGCTGTTCATAAACCCAGGCTACCAGCTCTGGCTGGCGCGGGGTTTTCATCTCCAGGAGCCTCAACTGCTGACCGCTCGA
>JANLGB010000009.1:5947-10668 GCA_024653405.1 Candidatus Saccharicenans sp. | reverse complement strand
TTTTCAGATGGCTAAAGTAATCAAATAGCTTATTCCCCTTTTTCAGGCGCCCGGGGTAGATTATCAGGATAAAGACGCCCGCGGACGGAGAGGTGAAGTACCTTTCTATTTCCTTTTCGTATGGAGCGACAAATTGCCGATAGGAGCGGTCGGCCAGCTGCGGGTCGTCCTCTTCCGCCTCAGGGAAATAAACCACCAGAATTTTCCTGGTGGAAAACAGGAACATATCCGGGCTCTGGGCCTCGTCCAGGATTTCAGCCCAGTCCTTATCAAAAAGGAAATATGGCCTGAGCTGCAGCGGCCGGCCGGCCTTTTCTTCTTCTTCTACCGCCGCCTGGAGCAATTTTCTCAGGTAAGAGGCCTGCTCCCCGTAAACAAAGGTTCCCGGGGTTAAATTGGCCGGGGATATTTCCCTGGCCCAGGTCCGGTAAAAAGGTTCAGGCGACGACATTTAAAATCCTTCCAGCAGGTTGACCACCAGCTGCCGGGCATATTTTTCTGCCGCCCGGTCAATGGCCCTGGTTTCCATGGTTTCAAAATCCAGGCCTTCGGGGATATCGTACTCTTCGGTGTAGACAAAGTTGTCGTCGGAAAAGAGAATTCTCTGGTTGACCAGGTCGGAGAAAACCACGCTGGTGGTGATGGTAATCTGGAACCGGGTGGCCGCCCCGGTCGCCGAGAAGGCGATGGGCTGAACCCGGAAGGATAGAATTTCCCCGGTGAGTAAACCGTCGGCCTGGCTGCGTTCACTGACTACGACCACTCCGGTCCGGGCCACCAGCTCGTTGATGACACTCCGGGTGAGCTTAAGGTCCAGTTCAAACCGCCCAGAGGAATTTTTGAACACCGGAACCTGTATCTTTTTCATCTGCGGCGGCCAGAAGCTGGCCTTACCCTTCAACTGATAACCGCAGGCGGCCAGGCTGGCTGCCGCCAGCAGACAGGCCATATATTTCTGCCAGAATTTCATCAACTCGGACCCGGTCAGACCACCAGGCTGACCAGCTTGTTCCTGACGCAGACCACCTTCTTCGGTTGCCGGCCGGCCAGGATTTCCTGGATTCGGGGCAGGCCGAGGGCTTTTTCCTTCAAGAGCTCTTCTTCCGCATCGAGGGGGACCTCGAACTTATCCCGCAGTTTCCCGTTGACCTGGACCACGATGGTGACCAGTTCTTCTCTGGCCAGTTCCGGGTCATAGGCCGGCCAGGGGCTTTGCGCGACCAGCGTCCGGTGGCCGGTTTTTTCCCAGAGCTCCTCGGCCACGTGGGGAGCGAAGGGAGCCAGCATCAGGTTCAGGCTTTCCAGGGCCTGGCGAAGCAGCTCCCGCCCTTTCTGGCTGGTCCTCAGCAGATCCCTTTCTTTCTTCAGGGTGTTGACCAGCTCCATCAGGGCGCTGATGGCCGTGTTAAGATGAAATCTCAGTTCAATATCCTCGCTGACTTTCTTTATTGTCTGGTGAAGTTTCTTTAAGAGCCGCTGGTAGCTACTCTCATCGTGTTTTTCCGGAGCCCCGGGCCCGCCGCCAGCAAACAGATCTTTATTTTCTTCAAAAAGATTCCAGATTCTCAGAATAAACCGGTAACAACCTTCCAGACCTTCTTCCGACCAGGCAAATTCTTTTTCCGGCGGGGAAGCAAATAGTATGAACACCCTAAGAGCGTCGGCCCCGTACCTTTTAATCATGTCGTCCGGGTCAACCACGTTGCCACGCGACTTGGACATGGCCGAGCCGTCCTTGGTCACCATACCCTGAGCCAGGTAGTGCGGGAAGGGCTCATCCACGTTGGTCAGCCCCAGGTCGCGCAGGTACTTGGTGAAAAACCGCGAATAAATCAGGTGGAGGATGGCATGCTCCACCCCACCGATGTACAGGTCAACCGGCATCCAGTAGCTGGCCTTTTCTGGCCGGAACGGCTGTTGTTCTTCATCGGGCGAGCAGTAGCGGAAGAAATACCAGGAAGAATCGACAAAGGTGTCCATGGTGTCAGTTTCCCGCCGGGCCGGGCCGCCGCACTTGGGACAGGTGGTCTGGACAAAACCGGAAACTTTCTCCAGGGGTGAGCCTTCCTCGCCGGTAAATTCAGCTTCATAGGGAATTTCGACCGGCAACTGCTCATAGGGAACCGGCTGGAGTCCGCACCGGTCGCAATAGATGATCGGAATCGGGGTGCCCCAGTAACGCTGGCGGGAAATGCCCCAATCCCTCAGACGGTAAGTAACACTGGCCTGACCAAAACCCTTTTCCCTGGCATAAGCGGCCATTTTTTCCATGGCTTCTTCCGAGCGCAGGCCGTTAAATGGGCCGGAATTGACCAGCACCCCGTAACCCTCAAAAGCCTGGCCCTCTTCCGGCTTGACCCCGGGTGAATCGGGGACGATAACCGTCTGGATGGGCAATTTATACTTGACGGCAAACTCGTAGTCGCGTTGGTCGTGGGCCGGAACGGCCATTATAGCTCCCGTGCCATAGTCCATCAACACGTAGTTGGCCAGGAACACGGGAATGAGCTGGCCGCTAAAGGGATTGAGAGCTTTAGCCCCGGTGTCATAACCGACCTTTTCCTCATCCCGGACTTCCCGCCGCAGCCGCGATTCAGCGATGGTCCTGGCCATCCAGGCCCGGATGTTTTCTTGGTCGGGGTGGCCCGCTACCAGCTCGGTCGCCAGCGGGTGCTCGGGGCTCAGCACCAGGAACGTTGCCCCATAGATGGTGTCAATCCTGGTGGTGAAGACCTCTATCGACTTATTGAGTGAAGGCACGGGGAAGTTAACCAGGGCTCCGGTGCTCCGGCCGATCCAGTTCTTCTGCATCTGGAGGACATGCTCGGGCCAGCGCTGGAGCTTTTCATGCCCGCTCAGCAATTCATCGGCGTAGGCCGTGATCTTCAGAAACCATTGCTCCATTTTCTTCTGGGTGACCGGGCTGTCGCAGCGCCAGCAGCTGCCGGCTATGACCTGCTCGTTGGCCAGCACCGTCCGGCACTGGGGACACCAGTTGACCCAGCTCATCCGGCGGTAAGCCAGGCCCTGCTGGAACATTTTTAGGAAAATCCACTGGTTCCATTTGTAATATTCCGGCAGGCAAGTGTTGACTTCCCGGCTCCAGCAATAGCTGAAGCCCATTTTCTGGAGCTGGGCGCGCATGTAATCTATGTTGTCCAGCGTCCATTTCTGAGGATGGATGCCGTGCTTGATGGCCGCATTCTCGGCCGGCAATCCCAGGGCATCCCAGCCAATCGGATGGAGGACGTTGTAGCCCTTCATCTTTTTGAAACGGGCGATGACATCTCCGATGGAATAATTGCGGACATGGCCCATATGAATCCGGCCCGAGGGATAAGGATACATCTCCAGGAGGTAATACTTGGGGCGGTCGGCCTCCTCGCTGACCTCAAAGACTTTTTTCTCCTCCCAGACCTTCTGCCATTTCTTCTCGATTTCTTCAAAATTGTAGGATTCTTTCATGGTTGCAACCTCGGTTCAGGGAAAAACAACCCGGGTAAATTATTAGAGCCAATCAGCTTATAATGATAATTTCCCATATGGTAAAAGTCAACCAGAGCAACTGGTAACCCCGGAGTCAACGCGGGCTACCTTTCCAAATAGCTTATCAGGGCAAATAAATCTATAATATTAGCTGCTTGACCCGCGGACAAGGCCCGAGGATTGATGAAACTGCTGACGGTTGAAAACCTGGAAGCCGGTTATGATAGCCGGCCGGTTATTTCTGGAATTTCTCTTGGCCTGGAACCGGCTGAATTCCTGGCTGTCTGCGGACCCAACGGCTCCGGCAAGAGTACCCTGATCAAGGCTATCCAGAGGCTTCTTCCTGTCGTCCGAGGCCAGGTCCTGGTTTACGGCCAGGACCTGTTCCGGCTCAAGGCCCGGGAAATTGCCGCCTGGCTGGCCTACGTCCCCCAGGTCTTTGAACCGGTTTTTGAATTCACGGTGGAAGAAACGGTGGCCATGGCTCGCTACTACCGCCGATCGAGTCGCTTTCTGGCCAGGTCGTCCCGCGAGCAGGACCTGGTAATAGAAGCCCTGCATCTCACTGGTGTCTACGAGCTTAAAAATAAAAGGCTCAACGAACTCAGCGGTGGCGAGCGGCAGCGGGTTCTGATTGCCAGGGCCCTGGCCCAGGACACCCCGGTGCTGCTCCTGGACGAACCCAGCTCCCACCTTGACCTCAATTACCAGTTACAGATTTACCAGCTCCTGAAAAAACTGCAAAGAGAAAAAAACAAGGCCATCCTGGTAGCCGAACATAACTTGAACCTGGCAGTCGCTTATTGCTCGGAGCTGGTCTTCTTGAAAAACGGCCGGGTGGCCGCCCGCGGCCGGCCCGGGGAGCTCCTCCGAGAAGAGCTCATCCGGCAGATTTTTGGGGTTGAGGTTGAACTCAGGTTAAACCGCTCGACCGGCCTTCCGGAAATTTCTCTTCTGCACCAGGCTCAGCGGCCGGCAATGGAAGAAAAGGCCAAACTCTTAGACCTGACCGTTGAGCCTGAAGAATAAAAAATGCGAGAAAAATTTTTCCTTAGAAAGAAAGGCGCCGGGCGAAAAAGAGAAAGTCGCCTTTGCCGTAACGTGACAAAAAATAATGGAAGTTCAGCAGTTTCCGGCTGGAGTTTCACCTTTTTGGCTGTGTCTCCAGCCAGATTCTTTAGCCTTTTATTTATCGCCCTGTTAATCATCTTGCTGGCGACCCCTGGCCTTAAATC
>JANLGB010000009.1:0-5937 GCA_024653405.1 Candidatus Saccharicenans sp. | reverse complement strand
ACCTGGGACATCGGGTGCGCCTGGCTTCCTGTCCTGGGCGAATAATTTCCCTGGCCCCCAACCTGACCGAGATTCTATTCGCCCTCGGTCTCAACCAGGAATTAATCGGGGTTACCAGATACTGCGACTACCCGGAAGACGCCAGGAAAAAGGAAGTGGTGGGCGGCCTGGTGGACCTCAATCTGGAAAAGATCCGCAGCCTCGAGCCAGACCTGGTGCTGGGTTTCCGCGGCAATCCCAAAAGGGTGGTGGACCGGTTATACCGCGACCGGCTCCCGGTTTATGTTTTTGATGCTGGCCGGACTTTTGACGACCTGTTCAACCTGATTCTTAGAATCGGCCAGCTGACCTGCCGCCAGGAACAGGCCGTCGGCTTGGTTTCTGACCTCAGGAGCCAGATACAGAGTATAGAAAAGAGCCTGCCCCGGGCGGGGCCGGCCAAAAGGGTTTTCCTGACTCTCTTCGGACAGGGTTCCGGGCTGTGGACCTGTGGCCGCGACAGCTACCTCAGCCACCTGCTGGAAAGGGCCCGGGCTGAGAATGCTTCCGGCCGGCTTAAGGGTACCTGGTTGGTCTACAACCGCGAAAAGTTAATCCGGGACAACCCAGAGATGATTCTCATTGTGTGTCGCAGCCAACAGGATTTTGACCGGGCCCGGACCTGGTTTAAGAGTCAGCCGGCCTTCGGGAAAATTCAAGCCCTGGCCCGGGGAAGCTTCTTTTTTTTACCGGAAGACCAATTCAGTCGGTTCTCGCCGCGACTGGTCCAAGCCTACCGTCAGCTAATTCAAACTCTCTATCCTGAACTTCGGGTCGGTGAAAAATGAGCCAGAAACGACTGCGACTTCTTTTTCTCCTGACTTTGCTGGTGCTGAGTCTTTTGGGATTTTGCCTGTCACTCAAACTCGGCCCGGTTAATACTTCCTGGGCTGAACTGTTCCGCTCAATTTTTACCGGCCAGGGAGAATTCTATGAGATCATCCTGAACCTGCGTCTGCCCCGGGCCGTGCTGGCCTACCTGGTCGGAGCTGCCCTGGCTCTGGCTGGAGCCATACTCCAGGGATACTTTCGCAACCCGCTGGCTGACCCTTTTATCCTCGGCGCCTCTTCCGGGGCTTCCCTGGGAGCAGTGTTCAGTCTCCAGCTGGGGCTGGCGGTCAGCTTGGCCGGCCTGTCGGCTCAAAGCCTGATTGCTTTCCTGACCAGTCTGGTCCTGGTCGGCACCGTCTACCTTATTTCGGAAAGGCGACGTTTCCAGACGGCTGAATCTCTCCTACTGACCGGAATTGCCGCCGGAGCCCTGGCCTCGGCCCTGACTTCTTTTCTTCTTTTCCGCCGGGCCGATGCTTATGAGCAGGCGGTGTTCTGGCTGCTGGGCAGTTTTTCTCTGGCCGAATGGCGACAGGCCTGGCTACTCCTGGCGG
The DNA here is from genome assembly GCA_024653405.1 of Candidatus Saccharicenans sp. Classification (GTDB taxonomy): domain Bacteria; phylum Acidobacteriota; class Aminicenantia; order Aminicenantales; family Saccharicenantaceae; genus Saccharicenans. The sequence goes on along the minus strand of JANLGB010000009.1, from coordinate 4,513 downwards.
TGGTCCTCCCGGGATGGCTCGTGGCCCAATACCTGTCCCGGGACATGAACCTGTTGAGCCTGGGCGACGAGACAGCCCGGTCGCTGGGTTCGCCGGTTAAAACTGTCAGGAGAATTTTCCTTCTCCTGGCCACCCTGCTGGCTTCATTTTCCGTGTCGGTAGCCGGCATCATAGGTTTTGTTGGCCTGATAGTTCCCCACGCCGTCCGTCTAATAATCGGGCCTGACCACCGGCGTCTTTTTATCTACTCGGCCCTGGCCGGAGGCTTGTTCCTCCTTCTATCAGACCTGGTAGCCAGGACAGTTTACTCTCCTTCCGAGCTTCCGGTTGGAGTGGTAACAGCCGCTTTTGGAGCGCCGTTTTTTATCTATCTCCTGAACCGGCGGTGACCGGGCTGAGGCCCCCCTTATTCTTTAAGATTGACAACCTGAGGCCTTTTGACTTAATGTAAAGATATCATGCTGCTGACTTTCAACCAGGTGCTTTTCCTGATTTTGACTGTGGCCGCGGCCGTCCTGGTGGTTTTTCTGGTTCTTTTTCTGGCCCAGCTCAGGCGGACTGCCAGGGAGGCGGAAAAATCTTTCCAGGAACTGCAGCTGACACTGCACAAGCTGGAAAGAATTGAAGACAAGCTCGACCGCCGCCTGGACGAGGCCGGGGTCATCATCGACTCTACCAAGAAGACCATTTCCGGTCTGTCGGAGCTATCGTTGTTCATGACCACCAGACTGGTCAGGCCGGCCTCTAAGTACTGGCCGGTACTCTTTCCGCTACTGCGTTTCGGTTGGCAGCTTATGAAAAAAAGAAAGGAGAAGAAAAATGTCAGATAACAACAAGGGCTCCTCTTTTGTCGATTACCTTTTAACCTTCATGGCCGGCGCCGCCACCGGTTTCATCCTGGGAATCCTGTTCGCCCCGGCCAGCGGCAAGGAAACCAGGCAAAAAATAAAAGAGCAGGCCAAAAAGGGCCAGGAGCTGGCAGCCGAAGGTTACCAGAAGGTGGCCAGGGAAGCAGAAAAGGGGGCCAAGATAGCCAAGGAAAAAGCCGAAGAGGGCATTGAAGCTATCAAGGAGTTCATCGAAAAGAAGAAAGGTGAATACGTCAAAAAGGAACCGGAATTCCCCGAAGACCTGGATACCGAAAAATAAACCTGAACTTTTTCCAAACAGTTTTTGAACCATAAAGGGGGCATAGCCGATGTTTTGCCGGATGGTAAAATTTATCTCCTGCTGCCTGTTGACATTAATCTCTTTTAGCCTAGGGACGGCTGCGGACCAGGTTATCCTGGATTCAAAACTGACCCAGTCCGTCGACCAGGAAATAGAAAAGAACCGGGCCGAGATGATTAAAATCCGGCGTTTCCTGCACATGAACCCCGAGCTCAGTAACCGTGAGCTGGAAACCGCTAAGCTGATAGCCAGCAAGCTCAGTTCGCTCGGGCTGGAAGTTAAAACCAGGGTGGCCGGAACCGGTGTGGTCGGCTTGCTCCGGGGAACGCTCCCCGGGCCCACGGTGGCCATCCGGGCCGATATGGACGCCCTGCCCATCCAGGAGCTAAACACCTTCCCCTATCGTTCGCTCAACCCGGGGGTGATGCATGCCTGCGGTCACGATTTGCACATGACCATAGCCCTGGGCGCAGCCATGGTGTTATCAAAGGTCAAAGATAACATTCGGGGCCAGGTTAAATTCATTTTCCAGCCGGCCGAAGAAGGGCTGCCCCCGGATGAAGAAGGCGGAGCGGCCCTGATGATAAAAGAAGGGGTCCTGGAGAATCCTCCAGTCCGGGCAGTCTTTGCCCTTCATGTCTGGCCTGAACTTGAGACCGGCACTGCCGGCTACGCTTCCGGTTACCTCATGGCCAGTTCCGATAATTTTATTCTCACCATCAAGGGCAAGGGAGCCCACGCCGCCCGGCCCCAGGAAGGAATCGATGCCATCGTCCTGGCTGCCGAAGTAATCAATAACCTCCAGACCATAATCAGCCGGTCCATTGATCCGGTAGAACCGGCTGTTCTAACCATCGGCAAAATCCAGGGGGGGACCAAGGCCAACATCATCGCCGAAAAGGTGGAAATGGAAGGCACCGTCCGGACCCTGAATGACACCGTCAGGGATAAGATTCCGGTTCTGATGGAAAATGTAATAAAGGGAATAACGAAAAGCTACGGCGCCAGCTATAGCTTCAGGTATGAAAAAGGCACCCCGCCTCTGTACAATCATCCCGACCTGGTTCAGGCTCTGCTGCCAGCCCTGGAAAGCGCCCTTGGTCCGGAGCGATTGGTGGCGGTCAAACCACAGATGGTGGCCGAGGATTTTGCCCTGCTGGCGGAAAAAGTCCCGGCTTTTATGTTCCTGCTCGGAGTGAAAAGCCCGGGACTGGCTTCGACAGCTCCACAGTCCCTATTTCAATCCCGATGAAAGGGCCATCCCGGTTGGTATCAAGGCCATGTGCCACCTGGTTCTGAGCGCCCTGGAACAACAGGCAGCTATGAAGGGCGCGAACGGTTCAGACCGCCTCAGATAGTCGATGCCCGCTCCTCTCCTGCTGCCGGCCCTGAGCTTGATTTCGGGCATACTCATCGCTTCCGTCTTCCAGGCCGGGTTTTCAGTGAGCTTACTGCTCCTGATGTCATCGTTTCTTCTGGCTGCCTGGGTTAGCTACGTCTTAAAAAAAGACAGGTTGGTTTTCTTGTTGATTCTGGCCGGCTTTTTCCTGGCCGGTTTCAGCCTTTACAGCCTGGAGCTGGCCGCTCATCAAAATAATCCCCTGCGTCAACTCCGGGCCGAAGGCTATTTAGATTTCACCGGCCGGGTGTTGAAATTACCCGATCGCCATCCTGACCGCGATATCCTGGTCATCAGGGTGGACGGGGTCAAGCTGGCCGGTCAGGAAAAGAACATCAAGGGCAACTTGCGTCTGACCGTGGCTCATTCTACGAGCGGCGGCCAGTTGCCGGAACTCCTGGCCGGGGACCGGGTGGAATTCTCGGCCAGCCTCAGCCCGGAAGAGACCTTCAGGAATTTTTTTCCCGACTTCATGTCCCGATACCTGCGCAGCCAGAAAATCCAGGCCAGGGCTTTCTGCAAGAGCCCGCTCCTTATAAAGAAAATCAATTCCAGCAATCATTCGGTGGTCGGTATTTTTTCCGGGCTCAGGAGAAAATTGCAAAAGGGAATAGAAAGGGATTTTCCGGGTAAGGACGAATTCACACTGTCGCCGGAAGGAGCGGTGCTGGAAGCGTTGCTCCTGGGGGCCGATGGCCGGCTTGACCAGCAGACCGACCGCCAGTTCCAAAAGACCGGGCTCTATCATCTGCTGGCCATCTCGGGGGCTCACGTGGCCGTGGTAACCTTCCTCTTTTATTCACTCTTCAGTTTATTCATCATCAGGAAAAGAACCATTCACCTGGTTCTCCTGGCCGCCCTGGTTTTCTACGCCCTGCTGGTCGAGGGGCAGCCCTCGGTTTTTAGGGCAGTCCTCATGGCCTCGGTCTTTCTCCTGGGAAAACTGCTTTTTGTCGACACCAACCTGTTGAATACCCTGGCTCTCTCGGCTCTGATCCTGCTATGGCTCAACCCTTTCAGCCTGGAAGACGTCGGTTTCCAGCTGACCTTCCTGGCCAGCCTGAGCCTGATTCTCTTTTTTGAACCAATCCGGAGATTTATGCCCCGCCTGCCGCTGAAGTTCTCTGAAATGATGGCCCTGTCGCTGGCGGCCGTGGCCGGGACCATGCCAGTCATTATCAGCAATTTCCACCGGGTAACCTTGGCCAGCCTGGTACTCAACCTGCCTGAAGCTCCTCTTATGGGCCTAATTATGGGCACCGGGTATATCTACCTGGGACTTAATTCTCTGCTGCCGGCAGCAGGCCATCTGTTTTCTTACCCGCTTAAATACCTGGTCCAGCTTTTCAACTGGATTGCCACCTGGCTCGAACCTTTTTCTTCACTTTCTTATCGGTTGCCCTCGCCGCCGGTTATAATAGTGCTTGGATTTTATCTATTCCTGTTACTATTGTTGCTCAAACGACACTTCCGCTGGCAGAAAATCTTAACGGCCTCGGGGCTGGCCGTTTTCTTTCTCATCATGATCACCTATCCTTTCCGGCCTGCCGGTCGGGGACTGGCGGTCACTTTCCTGGATGTGGGCCAGGGCGACTCCACCGTGGTGGAATTTCCCGACCGCCGGGTCATGGTGATAGACGCCGGAGGTTTTCCGCAGAGCGACTTTGACCCGGGAGAGAGCCTGGTTTCACCTTTCTTGTGGTCTCGCGGTTATAAAAAAATTGATTACCTGGTTTGCAGCCACTTTCACCCGGACCATGCTGGCGGCCTGCCTGCCCTGGCCCGGAACTTCAGGATTAAAGAATTCTGGTTCCCGGAAGAAGGAGGTGGGGGCGAACTGGAGCAACAAATCAGCCAAGCTCTGTCCCGCCGGGTGAAGAAAAGGCCGCTCCGACCTGGTACGTTCCAGGCAGGAGCCGGTTGCCAGGTGGAAGTTCTCTATCC
>JANLGB010000099.1:3969-7778 GCA_024653405.1 Candidatus Saccharicenans sp. | reverse complement strand
GATCTACCTCTTCCTGAACTTTCTCGAACAATTCCCGGGCATCTTCAAGATCATATATTCCGATGAAATTTACCTGGGCGACGAGGAGCTCCAGAGCAAGATTGATGGGATCATCTCGGAGATAATCAATTTTCTCAAAAAGATAATTCAAAAGGCCCTTAACCAGAAAAAGTTAAAAGCCGACCTGGACGTTACGGTCGCGGCCATGCATTTTCTGGGACTGATTTACACGGCTTTTTCCTACTGGACGCTCAAGAAACGCAAAGTCCCCCTGAAAAAAATTAGCAGCGAGCTGCTTAATCAGTATCTGGAAGGGGTTAAGGCCTGAGCCTGTTAGAGCAGCTGCGCAAATGCTGGATTTAAGGCGGAGCGCGTGTTATGAACGAGGCTAGGAAGAAAGGATGGCTACTTAAAATGATATTCGCCAACCTGCTGACCGATTCTCTCTGGCCCTCGAGTGACGGGAGGTAGTGGACATGGAAAAGGTTTGGAAGAAACTCCTGCCCTTCAGCTGGTTGATAATCCTGCTCCTGGTCGGGCTCACCGTCTTTTTTGCCCTTCAGTTCAAGCATCTCCAGTACCAGAATAAGTTCCCCACCTGGTTGCCGCAGGACGACCCGGTGGTCAGGCTGCTCCTGGAGACCGGTGAGAAGTTCGGCTCAACCGAGCTGGTGCTGGTAACGTTGAAGGCTAAGGAAGGAGAAACTTTCCGCCCCGACCTTCTCAGGAGCCTCAAGCTGGCCACGGAAGAACTGGCCCAGCAGCCGGAAATTTTTTACGTCACTTCCATAATCTCCGCCCCGAATATTCAGTCGCTGGACGGGGAGGTTGTCGTCTCGGATTTCCTGGAAGATATTCCAGAAACCGAAGCCGGACTGGAAGCCAGGCTGGAAGAAGCCCTCGGCAAAGAGAATTATGTCAACACTTACCTCTCGCCCGACGGCCGCTGGCTCGGGGTGGCGGTTTACCTCCGCAGCGGAGTGGACGGCAGCCTGGCCTTTGCCCGGGTGGTCAAGGCCATAATGGAAAAGCACCTGGCCGACCGGGCTGAAATCCATTACGCCGGCGAGCCCTGCTTTACCTACTATGCGGACAGGTACCTCAAAAAAGACCTCGGGCTCCTGGTACCGGTAATCATCCTGACCATTCTCCTCGTTCTGTATTTCAGCTTCCGCCGGCTGAGGGCGGTCTTCCTGCCGTCGCTGGTGGTCTGGCTGTCCACGGCCTGGGTCTTCGGGCTGATGGCCCTGTTCCGGGTGCCTATGAACCTGGTGACGCCGGCCCTGCCGGTGCTGCTCATCGGCCTGGGCTCGGCCTATGGCATTCATATGGTCAATTCCATCGAGCAGAACCGCATGGATGGCTTGAGCCGGGTGGACATCATCGCCAGGAGTGCCGGGCGGGTGGCTCTTCCGGTGTTCATGGCGGCGGCCACCACCATGGTCGGCTTTGTTTCCTTTCTTACGGCCAGGCTCGGACTTATCAGCAACTTTGGAATTTTTGCCGGGATGGGCGTCATCCTGGCCATGCTCATCACCTACGCCCTAATCCCTTCGGCTTTTTACCTTTTACCCGACCCACCGAAAAAAACGCAGAAACAAGAAATTTCCCTGGTTAACCCGGCCCTTTTCACCCGGTTGGCAGACCGGGTCATCCGACAGGCCAGGGCCATCGTCATCCTCGGCCTGGTCGTCTTTGCCTTTTTTATCGTCTGGATTCCCAGCATTAAGCGGGAAGTCAATTTTACCAACTACTTCCCACCGGCCAGCGAGCCGCGCCTGGCCGACCGTGTGGTCAGGGCCAATTTTGACGGAGCGGCTCCGCTTAACATCTATTTCAGGACGGAAAACCTGAGGTCGGCCGGGGCCCTCCGAGTGCTGCGGCGGGGGGAAAATTTCATGGCCTCGCTGCCGCACTGCGGGCTGCCCCTGTCCGCAGCCGAACTGGTGGAAGAACTTAATGAAAAGATGAACGGTCGCTTCTCCCTGCCCGAAACCGACGGCCAGGTGGCTAACCTCTGGTTTTTCTTGGAAGGGAGAAACGAGCTCCGGCAGCTCATTTCAGATGATTTTACCGAGGGGCTGGTCTTCTCCAGGACTTCTTCGACCCGCACCGAGTTTCACTGGCAGCTGAGGAAGGCGATCAGGGAGTTCCTGGCCAGAGAGATGCCGGAAAAATTCAGGGAAATCAATCTTTCCGGGCTGCCTGAAGAAGCGACGGCTGAGCTAAGGAAGAAAGAAGCTGCCTACCTCCTGGACGAGGTGGACTGGCTGCTCAAAAGATATGCTCCCGGCCCAGCCTTCGACCGCCGGGCGGCGGAAGAATCCCTGAATGAAGTGATAATGAACTGGCCGTCCCTGCTCGATCCCCCGGTGATTGCCCTGTGGCGGGCAGAAGCAGAAAATTATGTCCAGGCTGAATCATTCGATTTTAACCTGCCGGAGGCCGGTCGCTGCCAGCTCCTGGACAAACTGGTCAAAATTACAGAAGCCGGCCGGGGAGGTGAAGCCGGCTTCCTGGAAGTTTTGAAGCAGGAAGTTCCGTCCCGTCTCTATGATGAAGAAACCGCCCGGCGGGTGGCCACCACCCTGAACCTGAGGCTAAAAGAGGCCAGGGAAACGGTAGCCGTGGATAGAGCCCTGAAAAAAATTACCTGGCTGCTGCCCGCTGCGGCCCGGAACAATGACCACTTTAAGAGGCGGCTGAGCGGCCTGCTATTTGAGCTGGCCGACGAGCTGGTGGTCCTCCCGGAAAACCGTCTTGGAGAACAGGCTATCCCCGATGGCCGGTCCAGGATTATCAGATTTGAGCTCGTTGACCAGAGCGGGTTGCCGCCGGCCCTGACCCAGCTTGACCACTACCTTTTCCAGTCGCAGCTCCAGTCGTTTGCCCTGGCCCTGGTTCTAACCTTCTTCATCATGCTGTTAATCCGGAAATCGTTCAGACTGGGACTGGTATCCGTGACGCCGATAGTTTTTACTCTAGGGGTGGTCTATGGTTTCTTCGGGCTGGCCGGGGTGAGGCTGGATTACGTGACCATGATGGTGGCCTCGGTCTCTATCGGCGTGGGAATAGATTATTCCATCCATTTTGTTCATGGGATGCTTGGTGGCCTGAAGCAGGGGCTGACCCGTCCTGAAGCTGTGGCCCTGGCCTTCAGGGAAAAGGGCGGGTCCATCATCGCCAATTCCCTGGCGGTCATGCTGGGCTTTGCCGTGTTGCTTCTGGCTTCCATGAGCCCGCTGCGGACCTTCGGCGGCATCATGGTCGGTTCGATGTTCCTGGCGGCCTTCTCGGCCCTGACCATTCTGCCGGCCCTTCTCTTGAAAGTAAAGATAAAATAGGACAGGAGAAACGAGTGTGATTATTTCTTTCAGGTTTCGCAGCTGGGAAATTAGGCGGGAAACTTTATGGAAAAAATGGAAATAAAGGGAATAGAGAGAAAAGATGGTTCACTTGATAGAAGGAGTCAATAAGTTACCGGTGATTTCCACCATGCTCGATGATAAAAAATCTATCAGCAAAATTGAGAAACGCAGGAGGTGTCAATGGTAAGCAAGGTGAAGGTTAACCTCAGAAGGAGCAGGACCATTGCAAGTCTAGGCCTGATTTCTGGGCTTCTATTATTAACTTTGGGCCTTAATATCGGCTTTGGGGCCCAGGACCGGGGCGAGGAGATTCTCAAGAAAGTTGAAGTCCAGACCATTGGCGACAGAGCCCCGGCCGATATCCAGGCGGAGATGGTCAAAGGAGTGGTGTGGCGGTAGTAACTGCGGGCGCTGAACCCTCATTTTTGCATTACCCTACCG
>JANLGB010000099.1:3733-3959 GCA_024653405.1 Candidatus Saccharicenans sp. | reverse complement strand
GAGGAAAAACGACGGGAACTGATGGTCTGGACCAAGAACAATCCGGCCGGCGACGACTGGCGCCTGATGAAGTTCCTGGCCCCGGCCGATATCAAGGACCTGGGCTTCCTGGTGCTGGCCGACGACCAGATGTACCTCTACCTGCCGGAGTTTCAACGGGTTCGAAGGATTGCTTCCCACAATAAAAAAGAGAGCTTTGTCGGCTCGGATTTTTCCTATGATGACC
>JANLGB010000099.1:0-3723 GCA_024653405.1 Candidatus Saccharicenans sp. | reverse complement strand
TCGGCTTTTTTCACTCCAAAGTTCAAGGAAGAAAATGACCGGGCCTGGATCCTGGAGCTTGAAAGAAAACCGGGGGCTAAAAAACAGTACTCAAAGATTGTCTTGACCGTAGACAAGTCCACTGAGCTACCGGTCAGGGCCGAACTCTATGATGACAGCGGCCAGCTGTTCAAGGTGGAAACTCAAGAGAACAGCCGGGTGGGAAAATACTGGGTCCCGACCAAGTTCGTCATGGAAAACGTCAGGACCGGGACCAGCACCATTCTTGACCTCAAGAACGTCAGGGTCGACCAGAACCTGGGCGTCGAAATATTTACCGAGAGGAACCTGAAACGGAGTGTCGGCCGCTGAGGAGGCAGATGGTCCGCTCAATACCAGGACGGCTGATGGTAATATTTAACGCGGGCAGTAGATAAAAGAAAAGAAACGATTGTGGTAAAAAGGAAAAAGAGGCGAGTGATAGGATTACTAGGTCTTTATCAGGCCGGAAGCTGTTATATGATGTGGCCGGTACCGAATGTGGAGGCTGCGCCGGGAAAGACGTTATATCATGGGCCTGGCTTCCGGTCTTGGATCCAGGCCATGGAAGGTCTTAGGTCTCAGATTGCTTTTCTTTTTTTGATAAAAATCTTTGAATTTGGGCAAGGTTCCTTAGAAAAAAGTTTCAGGGAGGTGCAGGATGAAGACCTCAAAGTATTTTGAAATCAAAAAAACTGAACCGGGAAGGATAAGAAGAATAATTAGGGCAGGGTTAAGAATTTCAGAACAGTTTGACCGCCGCGTCTTATCCGCCGTCTTGGTTTTATGTCTGCTGTTATTGCCGGCCAGAGCGGCCCGGGCCCAGACTTCCTTCGATTTCTCGGGAATGGTCAAGCTGTTCCTGTCCGTCTATGCCTCCAGCAACCAGGCCGGGCCCTATTTCTTTCACGACAGCGGGGATTTTGCCTTCAAGCGCCTGGAGGGCCGGTTCAGGCTAAAGGCTCAGATCTCGGATAATGTTTCCGCCCATATTCGTCTGGATGCCTTCTCCAGTCCGGACGCCATCTTTTCTGACCGGAGCTTTCCCGAGGCTGGAATTCTGGCTGCCCCCGGAAAGACAGAACCGTTCGAACTTTCTCTCTACGAGGCCTACATCCGGGTCAACCACTTCCTGCTGAAGAACCTGGACCTGACCATAGGCAAGCAGAGAATCCAGTGGGGGACCGCGGACAAATTGAACATAGTTGACAACCTGAACCCGCTTGACTTTGCCAATTTTCTTACTTTTGACCCGGACTATTACCTGGAAAGGCGGCCGCAGACTGCCTTCAACCTGGAGTTTTATCCCGGTAAAAACAGCAAGCTGCAACTGGTCTGGCTGCTCGGCCGCCAGTACTCGCCTCTGCCAGCCGGGTTTGAGGACATGCTGCGGACCAACCTGTCAGCCCTGCCGTCTCCGCAGGTCAACCTGGCCACCGAGACTTCCAGTCTCAGGAACACCAGTTTCGGGGCCAGGTTTTCCACCACCCTGTTTAACGTTGACCTGGGGCTCAGCTACTATAACGGCAACTACTCCCTGCCCTACATCCAGGGGGTGGAGATCAGCTCTCCGCTTCAACCGGCTCCGACCCAGGTTTATTTCCGGTACCCGAAGAAGCAGGTCCTGGGCCTGGACCTGGCCGGGGAGATAAAATCGGTGGGCTTCTGGGCAGAGCTGGCCCGGGTGCAACCGCAGAAAGTTCTCGGCTGGCTGGATACTTATGTATTGATCGGCAGTGAACTCTTTCCTCTCAACGCCGTTTTCCCGCTGCTGGATAGCTATTACTGGCAGTGGGTGGTTGGAGCCGATTACACTTTTTCCGTGGCCGACGGCCTGTATGTCAACTTCCAGTACCTGCACGGGCTTTTTGACGAAGCCTCCTTCAGCGGGCTGGCCGAAAGCTACTTCGGGCTGAGGAAGGGAATGTGGTTCGGGCAGGTCCAGGATTACCTGGCCGGGCGGGCCGAGCTAAGGATGTTCAGGGGCGACCTTAAAGCGGGCCTGAATACCGTGTTTTCGCCGTCTTCCGGGGAATTCAGCCGGTCTTCGGCCATCTTCTACCCGACGCTGGAGTACAAGATCCACGACGCGGTCTCGGTCCAGGCCGGAGCCATCCTGGCTACCGGCGACCAGAGCTGGTCCAAGTTCGGCAATTTCAGCCGCGACCGTATCGTCTACCTGCTGACCAAGGTGTCCTTTTAACACCGGTTTACTCCCTGGTTGAAGCCGGCCCGGGAAAAATATAAACTTATTAAAAATGCGGAAGAGTGAGGTCTGGGTCTTTTTCCTGCTGCCGTACCTGCTGGTTCTTGGCCTTTTTAGCCTGGTTTCCTATCTCAACCGCCAGGCTATCCAGGTCGGGGTGGAGACCCTGGCCAAGGAGCAGCTCCAGGCCACCGCTACCATCCTCAAGGAGAATATCAAGGAGCTTCTGGACCGCAACGAAACTCCGGCCCGAATCCTGGACGGGTTTTCCGGGCTGGAGGACGTCTATTTCATAGCTCTGCTGGATGAGAAGGAAAGAATCCTGGACTGGCATTCCAAGTTTGAGGGCTACTTGCCCTTTTCCCGACGCGACCGCCCGGCCGTTGAGTTCTGGGTAGTGGATTCCCCCATGGGTTCGGTCTTCAACCACTATTCATCTTTTTCCACAGCCGACGGCCGAGTTTATAATCTATATCTCGGCTATTCCCTGCAGAACCTGGACCTCCTCCTGGCCCGGTCGCGGAGAAATTTCTGGCTGGTTCTCGGCCTTCTGGCCGCGGCCGGCCTGGTAATTTTTGCCGGCCTTTACCGGCTACATGACAGTTTCCAGAAAGTCCAGGCTGAAGCCATCAAGCAGGCCGAGGAGAAGGAGAGGTTCCGGGAGATTTCCGGTTTTACGGCCGGGGTAGCTCACGAAATAAAGAATCCCCTGAACAGCCTGGCCCTGCTTTTTGAACTCCTGGAGAAAAAATCACCCCCGGAACTGGGGCCGCAGATTAGCCGGGGCAAAGGAGAAATCCAGAAGATCGGGGCGGTAGTGGACAGGTTTTCCGAGCTGATCAAGCCTTTATCTCTTCGGAAGGAAAAATTTTCCTTTTCCGATGCCATAAGGGGAGAAGCAGACAGCCTGCAGGCCCTGGCCCGGGAGCGCGGGGTGACCATTGAATTAAAAATTCCAGCCTCGCTTGAGGTCGAAGGGGACCGTCTGCTCCTGGCCCGGGTCGTAAGTAATTTGATTAAGAACGCGCTGGAAGCCTCCCGCTACGGTCAGAAAGTTTCGGTTGAGGCCGGCCTTCGCAGGCAGGCGCTTATCTTTTCTGTTAAAGATGAAGGCCGGGGGATTGCTCCGGAGGATTCGGAGAAAATCTTCGAGCCCTTCGTCTCCTTCAAGGAAACCGGCCTGGGTGTTGGCCTGTACCTGGTCAGGAAGATAGTCGAGGCCCACCGTGGAAAGATTTATTTTAAGAGTCGGCCAGGGGCCGGGACCGAATTTACGGTTGAGCTCCCGGGAGGTCAAAATGGTTGAGCCCAGAGGAACAATCCTGGTAGTGGAAGATGATGACCTGCAGAGGGAGCTGATTTCTGAAAACCTGAAGCAGGAGGGTTACCAGGTTCTTGAGGCCCGGACTGGCCGGGAAGCCCTGGACCGGGTCAGCCAGAACCCGGTGGAGATTGCCGTGGTCGATTACAAGCTGGGGGAGGAATCGGGGCTGGAGTTG
>JANLGB010000098.1:5740-7868 GCA_024653405.1 Candidatus Saccharicenans sp. | reverse complement strand
CCCTTATCATGGGATAGCCCGGGTCAGAGATGCCCGGAGTTCCGGCGTCAGATACCAGAGCCACGTCCTTACCGGATTCCAGCAGGGATATAATTTCCGGCAACTTCTGGTTTTCCCTTGGGTGAAAATAAGAAATCAGCCTTTTCTTGATACCATAAGCGTTGAGAAGTTTTATGGTCTGCCGGGTGTCCTCGCAGGCGATAGCTTCAACTTCTTTGAGAACCCGGAGGGCCCGCAGAGTAATGTCTTCCAGGTGGCCGATAGGGGTGGCCACGATATAAAGATTTCCTTTCTTGTTCATTGTTGATCCGGAGATAATGATGGCTTCAGGCTATTTGTCCCAGTCATAAGGATAGAGAAAATCGTGGCCGACTGTCCGGCTGGAGATCTTGGCGATGGGCGGCATCCTTCTCTTAAATTCCGACCTCTTAATCATTTCCAGGATGCGCCTGACTTTCTTCCCCTGAAATCCAGCTTTTATGACTTTATCCGGGGCCAGGCGGAGGTCTACCAGGCGGTAAAGAATCTGATCCAATTCGTCATAGGTTATCCCTATTTCTCCCTCGTCGGTCTGCCCGGGCCAGAGGCCGGCGGTCGGTTTCCTGGTCAGGATCTTTTCTGGAATTTTAAGGTGGCGCCCCAATTCTCGGACCTGAGTCTTGTAAAGGTCTCCCATGGGATTAATACCATAGGCCATATCCCCATGAATCGTTCCGTAACCGATCAGCAACTCCGTTTTATTGCTGGTTCCCAGGATAAGGGCCTTTTCCCGGGCTGAGAAGTCGTACAGTATGGACATCCTTTCCCGGGCCATTTTATTTCCCTTGAGGACAACATTATCGGTCGGGTAGCGGTTAAAATAGGCGTCTACCTGGGGGGAGATGTCTATCTTCTTGAATTTCACTTTCAACCGCCTGGCTACCTGCTCGGCCTGAGCCACACCTTCAGCATCCAGGTCCCCATAAGGCATTATTAAGGCCAACACCTTTGCAGGACCGAGGGACCGGGCTGCCAGGTACAGGCAGACGGTCGAGTCCAGACCACCCGAAAGGCCCAGGATAACCCGATTGAAACCGGCTTTCCTGGTTTCCTCCCTGATAAAGCCAGTCAGGGCTTTGATGACCAGAGGAGCGTTAATCTTCATGGCCTTCTCTTATAACTTTTTCCAGCGACCGCCAGATAACCTCAGGCCGGTCGTCTCGCCTGAAGGGCCAGCTCTTTCTGGCCTGGCTGATTTCAGACAGGTCGACCTCCACCAGGGCGAAATCTTCTTCCAGGTAGGGCAGGCGAGCCAGCAATTTCCCGTATGGTGAATAGACAAAGGAGCCCCCGGCAAATACCGCGCCGTCTTCATAACCGGCTCGGTTGCAATAGATGACCAGAGCACTGGAGAAAAATGATATGGCCTCGCCCATCAGCTCCCACATCCGACTGGTTTCAAAGCCCTGGTTCTGGGATTCGGCTATTCCCCTTCCAGGAGCGGCCGAGATGGTAATGATCAGCCCGGCCCCTCCAGCCAGGTGGCAGTAGCTGGCGCCATAGTGGAGAAAATCCCGGCAGACCAGCAATCCCGTCCTGGCGAACCGGGTCTTAAAGGGCCGGAATTCTCGGCCAGCGGCGAAGAATCTGCCCTCTTCAAACATGCCCGAGGTAGGCAGAAACACCTTGCGGTGAATGTGGCGGATACTTCCGCTCGCCAGGTAAGCCGCTGAATTGTAAACCAGACCCGGCTCCCGCTCACTCTCCTCGACAAAACCAATCACCAGGTCTATATCCCTGGAGGCTTGGAGGAGTTTCTGGAACAGGGAAGACCTGGCCGGGTTCAGGGCCACTTCAATAGCCAGGTCCTTTAAGTTGTAACCGGTCAGACTCAGCTCGGGGAAAACCAGCAGGTCGGCTTTCCGGGCCACGGCCTTTTTGACCAGGTTGAGATGGAGCTTCAGATTCCGGCCCGGGTCGCCGAGTACCGGAGAGATCTGGGCCAGGGCAATTTTCATAAGTTGAAAATAGCACAAAAACGGTAACTCTGTCCAATGGCCGGTACCCTTCAATCCGGGGTTGAAAATTAAGCCTCAATTATATAAAGTATTAAATGGATTATATCAAAGGGCCCGATTGTGAGTTCCGT
>JANLGB010000098.1:0-5730 GCA_024653405.1 Candidatus Saccharicenans sp. | reverse complement strand
TAAAGGACATTTTCTTCAATAGCAGGACTGGGCGCCTGTCTTTCAAGCGCCAGGAAATAGAAAAGCATTTCTTCTTTGTCAAGGGCAAACCGATTCAGGTAAAAACCAACGTCAAGAGCGAAAGACTGGGCGAAATTCTGTTCAAGCTGCAGAAAATCCAGGATCAAACCTTTGAAAACATAGAAGAATTCATCCAGCCCCACCAGCCACTGGGCGAATCCTTGAAAAGGGGCGGCGTCATCAAGGAGGGCGACCTGCGGGAAGCGCTGGCCTTCCAGATCCGGGAAGCGCTGCTGGGAATATTTTCTTTTTTCGACGGTGAGCTCAATTTCCAGGAGAAAGAGATCCAGCCGCCAGCCGAGGAATTGCCGGCCGTCGATATCCCCTTCATCATTGATTATGGCCTGCGCCGGATGAAGTACGATTCCAGCCTGCAGAGGTTTTTTGCCGGCCGGAAGGTGGTCCTGAAGAACATCCGCTATGCTTATTTCCTGACCGATGAGGAAAAAACTCTTCTGGACAGATTGGCCACGGCCCAGGTCATCCACCGGATGGCCATCCAGGCTCGCTTTTCCAGCGAGAATTTTTTCCGCTGTCTCTATCTTTTTTATTGCCTGGACATGGTAGAAGTTCAGGCCCCGGATGAAAGTTTTAAGAAGGACGATTTCGCCGCGGAGAGCAAAAAGAAGCTGGAGCTGGATGAGCTGGAGGCCAGGATAGAAGAGCTCAAGGAAATCAAATCCCAGCTCAACAGCCGCAATTACTATGAATTGCTGGGTGTGTCCAGGGTGGCCACGGACGAGGAAATTAAAAAAGCTTACTTCAACCTGGCCCGAAAATACCACCCGGACCGGTTTAACAACACCCTCAGCGACCACAGCCTGATCAATGAGGTCTTCAACGCCATCACCACCGCCTACCGCACCCTGAGCGAGCCCGATCAGAGAAAGAAGTATGACCAGCAGCTGGCCGCTCCCCAGCAGGAAACGGCTGACGACCTGGCTCGCAAGGCCGAGGTCAAATACCGGCAGGGTCGCACTCTTTATAATCAAGGGATGTATGAAGAGGCCGTCATCTTTCTGGAAGAAGCCATTCGCCTGAAAAGGGCTAGAGCTGACTACTATCTGCTCCTGGCTATGGCCGAATCCAAGCTGCCTGCCTATAAGAAGAAAGCCGAGGAAGATTTCCTCCGGGCCATTGAGATGGAACCCTGGAACGCCGAAGGCCACGTCGGCCTGGGCCTTTTATATCTTGGGGAGGGCTTGAAGGTAAGGGCGAAGAAGCAGTTGCAGCGGGCCCTGGAGATTGACCCCGATCACCACCAGGCCAGGGCGACTCTGGAAGAGCTGGAAAAAGGCGAGAAAAAGACCGGCCTCAAAGCTATGCTGGACCTGGACCTGTCCAAGCTATTCAAGAAGAAAAAATAAGTCAGGCCTGTGCTATCAGTTTCAGGAATTCCTTCTCATTAAGGGTTTTAACTCCCAGTTCCCGGGCTTTGTCCAGTTTGGACCCCGGCTCTTCGCCCACCACCAGATAGTCGGTCTTCTTGCTGACCGAAGAAGAGACACTCCCACCCAGGCTCTCAATTTTCTCCTTGGCCTGGTCCCGGGTCATGGAAGAAAGGGTCCCGGTCAAAACGAAGGTCAGACCTTTCAAGGGCTGGGGTCCGGCCTTTTCCGCTTTTTCCCTGAATTTCAGGCCAGCAGCCTTGAGCCGTTCCAGCAATTTCTGGTTTTCCGGCTGGCGGAAAAAGAAAACTATGCTCCTGGCCACCTTGGGACCGACGTCTTCCATTTCCATCAATTCTTCTTCCCCGGCCCGGGCCAGTTTTTCCAGGTCGGGGAATTTTCGGGCCAGAGCCTGGGCCAGTTTTTCCCCCACCTGTCTTATCCCCAGGGCGAAAATCAGCCGCCATAGTTCCCGCGATTTCGATTGCTCGATCTGGTCCAGGAGATTCTGGGCACTTTTCGGGCCCATTCTTTCCAGCTGGACCAGGTCTTCGTATTTCAAGTGATAAAGGTCTGGGATCTGCTTGATCAGACCTGAATCCAGCAGCTGGTCCACCAGGGCCTCGCCCAGCCCTTCGATGTTCATGGCCCGCCGGGAAGCAAAATGGAGGATGGATTCGCGGATCCGGGCCGGGCAGGAAGGATTGATACAGCGAGAAATGGCTTCCCCTTCTTCCTTGTAGATGGCCGAATGGCAGACCGGGCAATGTTTGGGCCAGACCAGTGGCTTTTCCTTACCGGTCCTCCTTTCTTTCATCACCGAGACCACATGGGGGATGACGTCGCCGCTCCTCTCCAGCAGAACGTAGTCCCCGATTCTGATATCTTTCCTTTTTAATTCTTCTTCATTATGCAAGGTGCAGCGGCTGATGGTGGTGCCAGAAATCTGGACCGGTTCCAGGATGGCCACCGGGGTGAGGGCCCCGGTCCGGCCGACCTGGATTATGATGTCTTTGATCCGGGTGGTGGCCTGACGGGCCGGGAACTTGAAGGAAATGGCCCAGCGCGGCGATTTGGCCGTGGTCCCCAGGATTTCCCGCTGGCGGGTGGAATTCACCTTGATCACCACTCCATCGACATCGTAATCCAGCGAATCCCTCTTTTCCGTCCACTCCCGGTAATAGTCGATGACCTCGTCCAGCGAACGGCAGAGGCGACTGGCCGGGTTGGTCTTGAAGCCCAGTTTCTTCAGCTGCTGCAGGTTTTCCCACTGGCTGGGCATTTCCCGGCCGTCTATGAAAATGTAATAGAGGAAGATATCCAGGTTGCGGCTGGCCACTTCTCTGGGGTCCATCAGCCGGATGGAACCGGCCGCGGCGTTTCTGGGGTTGGCAAACAGGGGTTCACCCCGTTTTTCTCGCTCCTGGTTTATTTTCTTGAAGGATTCATAGGGCAGGTAAACCTCACCCCGGATTTCCACCTCTTCCTTAAGGGGCAGGGTCAGCGGCAGGCTGCGGATGGTCTTGACCTGGGCCGTGACCTCGTCTCCCCGGAAACCATCGCCCCGGGTGACCGCCTGGTGGTAACGCCCGTCCAAATAAAGCACTGACATGCTCAGGCCGTCAATCTTAAGCTCGCAGACGTATTCTATTTTCTCGCCGGGGAGCAGCTTGCGGATTCTTTCGTCAAATTCCCTCAGGCCGTCTACATCATAACAATTATCGATGCTGAGCATCGGGCGGCGGTGGCTGACGGTGGGGAACCCTTCCACCGGTTTTTCCCCCACTCTCTGGGTGGGCGAGTCCGGCGTCAGGAATTCTGGGAAAGCTTCTTCCAGCCGCTTCAGCTCGGCCATTAACTGGTCGAATTCATAGTCAGAAATTTGCGGGTCGTTATCGACATAGTATTTTTTTTGGTGATAGAGTATCTGCTGTCGCAGTTCGGATATTCTTTTGCGGGCCTCTTCCCGGGAGAGCTTTTTTTCCATCCTGCCCCTCCTGTCAGGAAATCTCTCTTTTTATTTTAGGGGAAAAGGCAGAAAGAGTGAAGCCGCTCCCTTTTTCTGGCTAAGCTGCTGCTAAAAATCCTGGTTATTATTTGCCCAGCCGGCGCTTGGTTTCTTCCACCAGCTGGTTGAACTTAGCGATGGCCGATTCCTGCTGCTTCTTGAGCTTATCTATTTCTGCCTGGATGGCGTCAATGTCGGCCTGGAATTCCTGCATCTTTTTCTTGTCCTTGTCGGTCAGTTCCTCTTCGCTCTTGCCACCAAAACGCTCGTTGAAAATCTTGGTCAGTTCCTCCAGCTCTTTTACCTTGCTCTGAATGGCCAGCACGGTTTCATTGTACTTGAGGTCTTTGTTCATGGTGAAGAACAGGCCCTCGGCCATCTTCATGGCCTGCTCGGAATTGGGGTTGGGCAAGAAGGCGGCTTCCAGTGAGTAGCGAACAGCTTCGTTAACCGCTGTTGGGTCGGTTTTGGCTTTGTTGGCCAGGATGACGGCTATGGAAAAGGCTACCTCTCCGGTCTTTTTCTTATTGTAGGCTTCTTTCAACAGGCCCAGGGCTTCCTCGTTCTTCCCAGCCCGGTTCAGTAGCTGGCCTAGCACCAGGGCATCGTTGGGATCCTTGGTCTGATTGTAGATCGCCCGGTAAACCTTTTCGGCCTCGGCATAATTCTTGGCCTCGGCGTAGGATTTACCCATCTTGCGCAGCGAAACCATGATGCCCTTGTCTTTGCTCAGGGCGTAGGCATTGAGGTAAGCCTCGACCGCGGTGGCCGTGTCCTTGGCTTTTTCCGCGGCATTGCCCAGAATGTAATGGCCAGCGGCGATGATTTTATTCCACTTGTCGGGATTGGCTCCCTCTTTGGTTTTCTCGGTCTTGCCCAGTTCGATCAGCTGGTTGGCATAATTCCTGGCCTTATCCAGGTTCTGACCCTGGTTCACATAATTGTTGGCCAGGAAAATAATTAGAGAAGATTTAACCTCGGCATCCAGGCCGCCAACGCTCAGAGCTTTTTCTCCATAGTTGAGTGATTCCTGCAGGCTCTTGCTCGGGCAGGGAAGCAGGCACAAGTAGGCATAGGCATAATTTTCATACTGGGAACCCTTGCCGGCATACTGGTTTATGAATTCCTTCAGCAGCTTGACCTTCTCACAATTATCCTGGACGGTCATGGCCTTGATGTAGGCTTCATCGCCCGGGTTCTGGGCCCAGATAGCCCCGGCGGCCAGCATGATTAATAGGATAAACAGTAAAGTTCTTTTCATCTCCGACCTCTCTCCAAAAAATAATTTGCTCAATATCTTGCCCGTTAACAGTTTAAAAGTCAATAGCCAAGATTTTCCTGGCTATCAATCTGGTATTGTGCAATTTATGTGCCAGATAGGTTATTAGACTCTTATTTATTAATCCCTTATAATAAATTAAAGAAAAATGAAAGAATTGCAAGAGTTTGGCCAGATTTTTTTCCGGGAGACGGGGCTGACTCTGTTATCCCGGGTGCCGCTATCGTCCTATTCCAGTTTCCGGATAGGGGGACCGGCTGATTATTTTCTTGAAGTCCACCAGCTTGAAGACCTGGTAATGGCTGTCCAGGTGGCCAGGAAGTACAGGTGTCCATTTTATGTGATAGGCGGGGGTTACAACTTGCTTTTTGATGACGCCGGCTACCGCGGTCTGATTATCAGGAATTCGGCGGCCGGTCTGGAAATCAGGTCGGAACAGGGCTGCCTGGAAGCGGCTTCCGGAACCCATCTGTCAAATCTAATCAGCCAGGCGGTCTCGGCCGGGCTGGCTGGGCTGGAATTCCTGGCCGGGATACCGGGCACGGTCGGCGGGGCCATCTACGGCAATGCCGGGGCTTTCGGCCGGGCTATCGGGGAAAGAGTGGTGGCCGTTACCGTGCTGACCGCAGAGGGCCGGGAACAGACTCTCGGAGCGACTGAATTGAGTTTTGATTATCGCTATTCTTCCCTTAAAAAAGACCATAAAATCATTCTCAGGGCCAGTCTGGCGGTAGAACCTGGGTCGAGCAAAGAAATCATCAAAAAAATTGAAGAATACCTGGAACAGCGGGCCAGCAAGCATCCACCCGGAGAGACCCCCTGCGCCGGCAGCTATTTCAAAAACCCGGTGCTGCCTGGTGGGCGAAAAATTCCCGCCGGTCAGTTGCTGGAACAGGCCGGGGCCAGGGGAATGAGGGTAGGCCAGGCGGCTGTTTATCCCGGGCATTGCAATTTCATCATAAATTTAGGACAGGCCACTGCTCGTGAAGTCCTGG
>JANLGB010000097.1:1781-7878 GCA_024653405.1 Candidatus Saccharicenans sp. | reverse complement strand
CCGGGGAAGTCTCCCTGGCCGCCAGGGGCCAAATCGAAAAGGTACCCGGCAAAGAAACCTTGAAATCCAGGTTGAATGAGCATCTGAACATAAAGTGAAGCTCATGATAAAAGATATCCTGA
The DNA here is from genome assembly GCA_024653405.1 of Candidatus Saccharicenans sp. Classification (GTDB taxonomy): domain Bacteria; phylum Acidobacteriota; class Aminicenantia; order Aminicenantales; family Saccharicenantaceae; genus Saccharicenans. Next base: position 7,756 of record JANLGB010000097.1, on the reverse strand, counting down.
TCCGCAACTGGCAACTGAAGGTGCTGGCTCTGCTGCTGGCTCTGGTACTATGGATTATCCTGATACCGGAGGAAAAAACTTTTGCCGAGAAAAACTTGAGCCTCAACCTGGAGCTGGTCAACATTCCGCCCGAGGTCGAAGTCCTGGAACCACCCGATACTACCCTCAATCTGAAAGTCAGGGCCAGGAAGAGAATCATCAATGAATTACGACCGGAAGATTTCTCGGCCCGTCTTGACATGAGTCGGGCCAGCATCTACCAGCAGGAATACCTGATCGATGCCGGCATGATCAAAGCTCCCTCCGGGGTAGAAATCGTCAGCTTCAGCCCGGCCTACGTTCACGTCAAGCTGGAAAGAACCAAGAGAATGGAGATGGAAGTGGTCCCGACCATCATCGGTCGGCCGCCCGAAGGTTACCGCCTGGAAAAGGTGGAGGTAACACCGGCCAGGGTGATGGTAGCCGGCCCGGAGAGTAAAATTCGTCCCCGGGACAAAGTCATAACCAGTCCGATAGATGCCTCGACCCTGACCGCCAGCATTATCCTGGAGGTGGACCTGATTCTACCCCGGCCCGAGCTTAGACTGCTGACACCCTATCCCCGGGCCAGGGTCAGCCTGGTGATAGAAAAAACAGGTCCGGGAAGCTCGACCCAGGCCGGCAGTAAACAATCGGCCAGGGCTTCCGGCCCGGGCCGTAATTGAGCTTGCCAATAAAGGTGCCTCAGACCAACCTGATGCCCTCAAAATAAAGGAAAAGGAAAGATAAAGCTATGCCCCAACTGTTCGGAACCGACGGACTCAGGGCCCGGGCGGGTGAATTTCCACTGGACGAAAAATCGGTATTTATTTTGGGCCGGGCTCTGGCCGAACTTCTCATCCGCCGGGGCCTTCAGCCCAGGATGGTCAGCGGGAGGGATACCCGCCAATCAGGACGCTGGCTGGAAGAATGCCTGACGGCCGGTTTTGCCCGGGGCGGCGGCCAGGCCATCTCAGCCGGGGTCATCACCACTCCAGGTATCTCTTACCTGGTTAGGAGCCATGATTTCAGCGCCGGCGTGGTCATTTCCGCCTCGCATAATCCTTACCTTGACAATGGTATCAAGATCTTTTCTCACCGCGGAACCAAGATTGCCGAAAGCTGGGAGGAAGAACTGGAAAAAGAAATCATTTCCGGGATTCTCCCGCCCGCTGGGGTCAGAGAATCGGACCTTCGGGTTGACGACCAGCTGAAGCAGGCTTACCTGGATTTCCTGCGACAGGTCTATTCGGGACCGAGAAACAAAAAAATAAAGCTGGTGGTGGATTGCGCCAACGGGGCCAGTTCGGAACTGGCTCCCCGGCTTTTTTCCAGCCTGGGTTTTGAGGTGGTGACGATTAACAGCCAGCCTGACGGTCAGAATATCAACCTGGGCTGCGGCTCGCTTCATCCGGAAAGGCTGGCTGAAATGGTCAGGAGCGAAAAGGCCGACCTGGGAGTGGCCTTTGACGGCGATGCCGACCGGGCCATCTGGTCCGATGAGAAGGGCCGCATCCTCAACGGAGACCACACTCTTTATGTCCAGGCCCGGCATCTTAAGGACAAAAAGTCCCTGAAGAACAATACCGTGGTGGCCACCATCATGAGTAACATGGGCTTGGAAAAGGGCCTGGAGGAAAACGGCATCAGGCTGCTGCGGACGAAAGTGGGCGATAAATATGTCTTGGATGAAATGCTGAAGAGTGATTATAACCTGGGAGGAGAACAATCCGGTCACACTATTTTTCTCGATCACTCGGTGGCCGGTGATGGCCTCCTGACCTCCTTAAAAATGCTGGAGGTCATGCTGGAAAAAGAGATGACCCTGTCGGAGCTGGTTAAAGATTTCCGGGAATTCCCGCAGATTCTGCTCAATGTCAGGGTCCGGGAGAAAGTGCCCTTGGCCGAAATACCAGGCTACCAAGAAGCCATCGCCGAGGTAAAAGACCGCCTGGGCCGGTCTGGCCGGGTTGAAGTCCGGTATTCCGGCACCGAAATGCTGGCCCGGATAATGCTGGAAGGACCTGAGCAGAAACAGATAGAAGACCTGGCCGGAAAACTGGCCAGGCTCATAGAAGAGCACTGCGGCCTGAAATAGAATCAGCTCCGGGCTTGGGTCTATCAAGAAATTTTAGTAAGCTAATACCGGAATTTTTAAATTTATAGCAAGGGAGGTCCTAATGCGACTGGCCGTAAATATTGATCATATTGCTACCATCAGGCAGGCCCGGCAGGCCCGGGAACCCGAACCGCTGCTGGCGGCGCTGCTGGCCGAGCAGGCTGGAGCCTGCGGCATCGTCTGCCACCTGCGCGGCGACCGCCGGCACATCCAGGAAAGAGACTTGAGGCTGTTGCGGGCAGTAATCAAGACCAAACTCAACCTGGAAATGGCGGCCACGCCCGAGATGTCAGCCATCGCCAGAAAAATTAAACCGGATGTGGTGTCCCTCGTCCCGGAAAGCCCGGCCGAAGTTACCACCCAAGGCGGCCTGGAGGTGATCAGCCAGCGGAAACGCCTGGTACCTTACATCGGGCAATTGAAAAGGGCCGGTATCAGGGTCAGCATTTTTGTCGACCCGGAAGAAAAACAAATCGCCGCCTGCCGAGAGGTCGGAGTGGACCTCGTTGAAATCAACACCGGGAAATATGCCGAGGCGGCAAAAGAAAAGGAGAGAGCAAAGCATCTGGCCCAGATTAAACGGGCGGCCGCCTATGCCCGCAGTCTGGGGCTGGAAGTGCATGCCGGGCACGGACTGGACTACTACAACCTGACCCCGATTGTGGCCATCGAGGAAATCAGCGAGCTGAGCATAGGCTTCGCCATCGTGGCCCGGGCTGCCATCGTCGGGATTTCCCGGGCAGTCCAGGAAATGCTGGCCTTGATCAAGAGATAAGCCTGAAGTTGAAGGTATTTCATGACCGAGTTGAAGGTAAATTTTTCTCGTCTGGTTAAGGACCTGGAAGAACTCGGCCAGATCGGTCAGGACCAGCGGGGTGGGATATCACGACCCTCCTTCAGCCTGCCGGACCTGGAAGCCAGGACCTGGCTTAGAAGAAAAATCGAAGAGGCTGGGCTGATTTACAGGCAGGACGGCGCGGGCAATATCTTTGGACGCCTGCCCGGGGAGCAACCGCAGGTGGTCCTGGCCGGTTCTCATCTTGATACCGTTATAAGCGGCGGCCGTTATGATGGTTCGGTCGGGGTGTTAGCCGCCCTGGAAGGGCTACGCCGAATAAAAGAAGCAAATATCTGTCTGAAGAAGACCCTGGAGCTGGCCTCATTCACTGATGAAGAGGGCAACCTGGTGGGCGATTTCCTGGGCAGCCGGGCCTTCACCGGGCAACTGCTGGTTGACCAGTTGAAAAATGCCCGCACCCAGTTCGGCCATCCGCTGGAAGAAATCCTGCAGAAAACCGGGCTGTCCATAGATTCTGTGCTGCGGGCGGCAGCCGAGAGACCGGAGGTGGTGGCCTTCCTGGAAATCCACATTGAACAGGGCCCGGTGCTGGAGGAAGAAGGCGTACCACTGGGCCTGGTTTCTTTGATCGCCGGCAAACGTTATTACCAGGCCACCTTCATCGGCCGGTCAGGACATGCCGGGACTACTCCCCTCGAACTCAGGCAGGATGCCTTTATCACCCTGGCTGATTTTGCCCTCCGCGCCACCCAGCTGGTGGCCAGGAAATATTACGGCAACACCATTACCATCGGTCGAGTACTGCTCAGACCCGGTTCTTTTTCCATCATCCCGGGCGAAGCCGATTTTACCCTTGACCTGAGGAGCCAGGAATCGTCCTCGCTCCGGGCCATGGAAGAGGAAGTCCTAGAACTGGCAGTTGAAGTGGCCTCGGCCCGGGGTCTAACCTTTTACCGGAAGCTCATCGACCGCACCGAGCCGGTAAAAATCGAGCCTGCAATGCTGGACCGGTTAAAGGGACTCTGCCAGAAACTGGGATACGACTACCGGCTGCTTCCGAGCGGGGCCGGGCATGATGCCCAGATTCTGGCAGCCATCTGCCCGGTGGCCATGATTTTTATTCCTTCCATTGACGGAATCAGTCACGCGCCGGAGGAAGCCATCAACCTGGAAGACCTGGAAAAAGCGGCCAACCTTCTGCTCCAGACCTTAATCAGCCTGGCTTCCGAATAATCCGGGTCAGGGCCGAGTTGCTAATTGCCGCCGTCAGCTGTCTTCGCTTCCGAGGAAGACCTTCCTCATTTCCTTCAACAGAGAGCGCCGTTTCTTGTCGGCCAGCATCTTTTCCTTGGCCCGTTTTGACCTTTTTCTTTTCTGGCGACGGATCTTTTCAATCCGTTGCTGTTCTTCTGTTTCCTTCCCCTGGATCTTGGCTTCCAGTTTTTCCACCAGAATCCGCCTGGCCAAAAACCTGTTAATGGCCTGGGACCGCTCCTTCTGGCACTTGACTTCAATCCCAGTCGGCAGATGTTTTAAGTAGACGCAGGTAGCTGATTTATTGACTTTTTGTCCGCCTTTACCCTGGGAACGGATGAATTTCTCCTCCAGGTCTGATTCCTTGATACCCAGGCGGGCCATCCGCTCCAGCAGGTCTTTCTCCTTTTCCGGTCTGACCGGGAACAGGCCCATTCTGATAACCTCTTTATTTTTATTTTACAACATCCAGCCGGCCAGTAACACCCAGCAATAGATAAATAGATAAATGAATAAAAAAATATCCAAAACCGGCGGGACCAAAACTCTCGGATTATGTCCCGGCCTCCCGACGCTGGCGGCTAAGCTGTCGGAAAGAAGCCGCCCTGACTGCCGTTGACCGCAGGTCTTTTATGACCGGGAAAGAATCCAGGCCGGCTTCACCTCTTCCCTACCAGCTGCCGCTGCGCCGCCTCCAAATACTTCCCTTATCCTGGATACCATGTCTTAACCTGAAAGAATTTTTAATTTGACCGGTGGCGGACAAAAGATTAAACTTGAAACCTTATGACAGAAGCCAGCCAGCTCTTGAAGCTCCGAGCCCAGCCGCAAACGGAAAAGCCTTAGAATAAGCCCTAAGAAAGCTAAGACCCACAATCAAGATAAAGGATGAGGCCCATGATTTACAGAAAGCTTGCTCTAAAAGCAACGTTATTATTTATTTTGAGCCTTTTAATGCTGGCCGCCGGGCCAGCCTTTCCAGTGGACGGCCCCAGCCAGCAAAAAAGCCAGCCGTCCAGGAATCAGACGGCTGCGGAGACGCCAGCTCGGGCTGTCCCCGAGAACCTGCTCACGGTGGCTGAGAAAAGCAATTTTACGGCCACGGCCCGCTACCAGGAGGTCATGGAATTAATCCGGGAACTGCAAAAATTGAGTCCACGCCTGCTCGTGGAAAACATCGGGACAACAGCCGAGGGCAGGTCTATCCCGATGCTGGTTATCAGCAACCCGCCCCTTCACAGTCCTCAGGCTGCCCGCAGCCTGAAGAAAACGACTGTTTACATCCAGGCTAACATTCACGCCGGGGAAGTCGAAGGCAAGGAAGCTTCGTTGATGCTGGCCCGGGAAATCCTGCTCCATCCCAACCATCCTTACCTGCAAAACCTGGTCATCCTGATTGTCCCCAACCTCAACGCTGACGGCAATGAGCGGATCAGCCCGGACAACCGGCGCCAGCAACCGGGCCCGGAACAGGGAGTGGGCATCCGTCAGAATGCCCTGAACCTGGACCTTAACCGCGATGCTGTCAAGCTGGAAAGCCCCGAGATGAGAGCGGTGGTCAAAAATATCCTCAATCGTTGGGACCCGCTCCTCATTGTTGATTGCCATACCACTGACGGGGCCTACCATGAAGAAACAGTTACTTACTCCTGGCCGCTCAATCCCAACAGCGACCCTAAGCTCCTGGACTATCAGCGTCAGACCCTGCTGCCGGCCATCGAAAAGGAGCAGGCTCGGGTAGTGATCCTGGACATTACCGGTGTGCCGATGGTCGACACCGCCGTG
>JANLGB010000097.1:0-1771 GCA_024653405.1 Candidatus Saccharicenans sp. | reverse complement strand
CCTCTCCATCCTGGATGAAAATTACGTCCACGCCGATTACCGGACCAGGGTGATGAGTTGTTTCCATTTTCTGAAAGCCATCCTGGATTATGCTTCAACCCGGACAGCGGAAATTCAGAAGATGGTGGAAGAAGCTGACCGGCGCACGGTCCAGCTGGGTTTGCTCCCGGAAACCAAGCCATTCGCGGTCGAGTTCGACCTGCAGCCCTTGCCCGGACCGGTCACCATCAATGCTTACGAGCTGGAAGTCAGCGAAAGACCTGGCGGCGGTTTTCCCCAGTTAAAACCGACCGACAGAAAGAAACCGGTGACCGTCCCCTATCTGGCCAATTATGTCCCCAAAAGAACCGTTCCCTATCCGTTTGCTTACCTGGTGACAGTACCCGACCCGGAAATAAAAGACCGGCTCCTGGCTCACGGCCTCCTGGCGGAATCCCTGACGGCCGAGGTCAGCCTGGAAGTTGAAGTTTTCCTGCCCAAGGAACTGAAAGCCGCCGAGCGGCCATTTCAGGGGCATCGCCTCAACCAAGTCAAGGGTGAATACAAGAAGGAAACTCGGAAATTCCCGGCCGGGACGTTGCTGGTCAGGACAGCTCAGCCGCTGGGCATTCTGGCCGCCTGCCTGCTGGAACCGGAAAGTGACGACGGCCTGGTAGTCTGGAACTTCTTCGACCGCTACCTGGCTGGCCAGTGGCAGCGGGGGTTCAGCGAGCTTCCAGTTTACCGCCTGCTTCGCCCCGCCAACCTGCCGGCCGTGAAACTGGAAAGGTAAAGAGAGCCAGCCCGTCCGGGTTGCCAGGCTGGACCGCTCTGGCTGGCGGCCGGATCGGAACTACCCGGTGGTCGTCAGGCTCAAGGCTGGTACCTGTAAGCAGGTCGTCGGGCTGAATAAGCTAAAACTGTCCAGGCTGGTCTCGATTAATGGGCAAATGAAGTCAGTCCGAAAATCTTTGATTATGATTTCAAGTGGCGAATGAAGTTAGCAGGATTAAATTGGGTTACTTTCTGGCCGGTTTTTTCTTGCTGCTGGTTTTCCCGGCTTTCTTGACTTTGACCTTTCCGGCTGGTTTTTCCTTTTCTGGTTTCTCTTTTTCTGCTTTTTCGCTGGCCAGCCTTTCTTTCCTGGAAGCGATCAGGTACTTGCCGCAGTTTTCGCAGACATAAATATCATTACTTTCTTCTATGGCCGAGGCCATCTGGGTGGAAACGCTCATGTTGCAGCTGCGGCAGGCCCCATCCACCACTTCGGCCACGGCATAACCGTAGCGTTCCATCAGCAAATCAAAACGGGCCAGCAAAGACTGGTCCAGCTCTTCCCGGATCAGGTTGCGGTGTTTCTGCAGTTCTTCCAGTTTCTCTTTGGGCGCCCGCCTTATTCTAATTTCAATATCCTGCAGCTTCTTGAGCAGGCTGGCCCGGTTGATGATTTTATCTTCCCGGGGGAAGGGAAACTGGATTTCTGACAGAACGCCATAGAGTTCGTTCTTGTCGCTGGTGTTCATGATCCTGTATCTGTTTTCGGGCTTGACGAGAAAGCGGGCCAGCCCGGCAAACAGATGGTTGAAAAGGCCGGGAATGGTTGGGTTCCAGATGACCAGAATGATCAGGTTGACCGGCTGGCCGTCCGGAGCCTGAAAATCAATCCCGGCCGGCGAGCGGCCAACGGCCACTGCGATCTGATTTTCCGTGTCTACCCGGGCATGGGGCACAGCGATCCCGTGTCCCAGGGCTGTGGATTCCAGGTTCTCCCGGTCGACGATTCGGGTCAGGG
>JANLGB010000096.1:4238-8044 GCA_024653405.1 Candidatus Saccharicenans sp. | reverse complement strand
GCCCGAACATAAACTGCGAATTGTCAGGGCCTGGAAGAATAAGGGCGAGGTGGTGGCCATGACTGGCGACGGGGTCAACGACGCCCCGGCCGTCAAGGAAGCTGATATCGGGGTAGCCATGGGCATTACCGGCACCGATGTCACCAAGGAAGTTTCGGACATGGTGGTGACCGACGATAACTTCGCTTCCATCGTGGCCGCGGTGGAGGAAGGCCGGGCCATCTACGATAATATCAAGAAATTTGTCCATTACCTCCTGTCCTGCAACCTGGCCGAAATCATGGTCATGTTTGCCTCTTCACTCATCGGCTGGCCGGTACCGCTTTTGCCCATCCAGATTCTCTGGGTCAATCTGGTAACCGACAGCTTCCCGGCCCTCGGGCTGGGTTTCGACCCTCCCGACCCAGAAATAATGTCCCGTCCGCCGCGCCGGCCGGACGAGCCGATCATCGACCGCCGCAGGGCTGGACTGATGTCCATCCAGGGAATATTCATGGCCGCCTGTGCCCTGCTGGCCTTCAGCTATGTCCTGTTCGTAGAAAAGGAAGGAATAGAGAGAGCCAGGACTGCTGCCTTCATCGTGCTCTCGGTCAGTCAGCTTTTCCATGCTTTCAATTGCCGCAGCCAGATGAAATCGGTCTTCGAGCTGGGGATATTCTCCAACCTGAAGTTGGTCTTAGCTTTCCTGGTGTCTCTGTCGCTCCAGCTTTCGGTAGTCTATCTACCTTCGTTGCAGAAAATTTTCAAGACTCAGAACCTGAGCCTGTTTGACTGGAGTCTGGTGTTGGTGCTGTCCTCGTTGCCCCTCTGGGGCATGGAGGCAGTCAAACTGCTTAATAAGAAATTCCGGTTTTACCGGATTTATTAAGGCTACCGCTTTCAGGCAGCTTTTTTAAGAGCCGGCAGAAGATAAAAATTACTGATGCTGAGATTGAAATTCTAATTCTTCAATTTTGCCTGGAAGCCCTGAATACCCGCTCAGGCTAAAAGGAAGCAGGCCAGCTTTTCTAAAGAGAAGTTTAATTGCCCATCACTCTTTAAAGCTCCATCGGCCTTGACTGGCAGCAGCCGGTTCAAAGTTGACCAGCTTCATTTGAGCCGACGGATCCTGACTTCCACCTCGGGTGTGCCCTTGAGCAGCGCCACCAGCCTGGAAGCATCAGTCTCTCCGTAATGATAGGGATACAGTATAGCCGGCTTAAACCAACGGGCGGCTTCGGCCACCATTTCGGGGGTCATGGTGTAGGGCAGGTTCATCGGCAGAAAAGCCACGGCAATATTTTTCAAGTTTTTCATCTCGGGAATGTTCTCGGTATCACCGGCCACATAGACTTTCTTATCGGCGAAAGCGATGACGTAGCCGTTGCCGGCGCCTTTGGGGTGGAAGGGGTTGCCATCGGGCCTTTTATGCTGAATGTTGTAGGCCGGGACGGCTTCAATTTCCAGTCCCAGAACAGTCAGCCGGTCACCGTTTTTCATAACCTTGAGTCCGGGGACTCGAGACTGACAGGCTGCCGTCCCGATGATAACGGTCGAGTCCTGGCGCAGGGCCTTGATGGCAGCCGGGTCCAGGTGATCAAAATGGTCATGGGTGATCAGGATCAGGTCAGCCTTGGGCAGCCGGCTGTAATCGGCCTGTTCCAGCCAGGGGTCAACATGGATGACCTTGTTCTGGAAGGTAAACATCAAGGTGCCGTGCCCCAAAAAAGTTATTTTCAGGTCGCCCGAGGTCGTCTGGATCAGGTCCTCCTCGTACTTCTGGCCAGAGGCCAGCAATGGAGCCAGTCCCAGCAGCAGAGCCAGAAATAAAATAATCAATTTTTCCATCGGCCACCTCCTTCTGGTCTGATTGAAATTTTACCACAGAAATTTATCGGCCATAAATCTGTTTTTATTTTACTAAAAATTTCTTATAATCAGGAATCATACCGGTCCGGGAAAAAGTTCGGCCGGGTCCTGGAGAGAGCGGATGAGGCTTAGAAAATTATTTTCCAGAAGCTTCCTGGTACTGCTGATCTTTATCCTGGTCCTGCTGCTGCTGATTTTTATTTACAGCCTGCAGCATTTTCGGCAGGTCATCCTGGAAGACCAGGTCCAGGAGCTGACCGAGCTGGGGCTGGCCCTGAGCGTGGAAATTGCTGGATATGAGGCGGCTGATCCACTGCCCCTACAGAAAATGCTCTTCACCCAGGCCCGGATTTCTCGAACCCGGGTTAGCCTGATTGATACTGCTGGCCGGGTCAGCTTCGATAGCGAAGGCCAGGCCGAGGAAATGGAAAGTCATCGCTACCGGCCGGAGATCAATGCCGCCCTGGCCGGGGAGGTTTATTCAACCGTCAGGTTTAGCGATACACTTAATAAAAAAATGGTTTACGTGGCCGTACCGGTCAGGCGGGCCGGGGAAGTGGTGGCTGTCTGCCGGGTCAGTCGGCCGCTGCAGCTGGCGGTCCGCTCCTTCCTTAAGGCCCGGAATCAATTAATCTGTTTTCTTCTCCTTCTGTTCCTGGGCGGCGGAGTCGTCCTGTTTTTCCTGATGAAAATCATTTTCCGGCCTCTGGAACAGGCCTCCTCGGCCCTGGCTCGAGCCGCGGCCGGTGAGGAAGAGGTTTCCCTCGGGCCGTTTCTGGTGTCGGGCCTGGCCCCGCTGGGCGGCCATATTAATTATCTTCTGGAAAAGAACCGGGAGCTATCGAGGGCCCTGAAATCCGACCGAGAGGTTTTTCAGACCTTTATTGATTCCACCGAGGAGGGCTGGCTACTGGTGGACGAGAATGGCCGGGTGATCCTGATGAACCGGCGCCTGCGGGAGATGTTTCCCGAGGTAACCCAGGAGAGTGAATTTTTCTGGCAGACGCTCCGCCGGCCAGGTTGACCAGTTCATGCAGTTCTGGCCGGCGGAGCGTCTGCCAGAACTGCATGAACTGGTCAACCTGGCCAGGCAGTCTTCCGGACCGGTGGAGTGCCAGCTGGAAAAAGGCGGTCGGGTCTTTTCCTGCCTGGCCAGCTGGCTGCCCGGTCGCCGCCATTACCTGCTGAAATTCAACGATATCACCGAAGTCAGGGAACTCAACTTGAGAAAAAAAGAATTCGTGGCCAACCTGGCCCACGAACTGAAAACCCCGCTCACTTCCATCAGTGGTTTCCTGGAAACGCTGGAAGAGGAGAATCTCAGCCCGGAGGGACGCGGTTACCTCGAAATCATCAAAAGAAATACCGTCCGCCTGGTGCGCCTGGTGGAAGACCTGGCCAGGCTGTCGGAGCTGGAGGAAAAAGGCTTAGAACTAGAAAAAGCGCCACTGGACCTGGTCGGGGTTGTCCAGGCGGTGGTTGAGGCTTACCGGAAAGAAGCCAGCAATAAAGGTTTGTCTCTCAGGCTGGAAGCGGAACCGCTGCCTCTGGTCGAGGCCGATGCCTTTCAGATGGAACAGCTGGTCATCAACCTGGTAGACAACGCCATCAGGTATACCGAGCAGGGTGGGGTGGTGGTCAGCCTGAAACCGGCTGAGGGGGGAGTGTGGCTGAGCGTAACCGATAGCGGGATAGGCATCTCCGAAGAACATCTGCCGCGGCTTTTCGAGCGTTTTTACGTGGTCGACAAGTCCCGTTCCCGCCGCACGGGTGGCACCGGGCTGGGGCTATCCATTGTCAAGCACATCGTCCTGGCTCACGGGGGAAAAATCGAGGTCCGAAGCTCGCCCGGTTTCGGTTCAACCTTTTCGGTCTGGCTGCCGGCGGCCGGGGCTCATAGCCAGCCAGCCTGAAATAAGCGATAATTTTTTTGAACTCAATACCTGGAGTTAATAACA
>JANLGB010000096.1:2897-4228 GCA_024653405.1 Candidatus Saccharicenans sp. | reverse complement strand
CAAAGGCACCAGACTCAAACTTAACGAAGAAGGCTTTTTGGCTACCCCTGAAATCTGGGATGAAGATATCGCCCGGTTTCTGGCCAAACAGGCCGAGGGCATCGAGCAGATGACTGAGGAACACTGGAAAATAGTCAACTATATCAGGAACTATTACCTGCAGAAGGGCCAGGCTCCGATGATCCGCAAGATGGTAGCTGAGACCGGAATTTCCCTGAAACACATCTACGAACTTTTCCCATCCGGACCGGCCAAGGGAGCCTGCAAGGTGGCCGGACTGCCCAAACCCGACGGCTGCGTCTGAGGTGGGAGCCGGTCGCTGGCAGGTTCAGAAGAAAAATATCAAGAGAAATATTCTGGGTTTAACAGAACCCAAACTCTTTTTTTACACAGTCTTCTAACGCGGGAAAATCAACCTTTCCTTTTTTTATTGAATTCGACAATCTCTCTCACCGCTTCTACTGCCGCCTTGATGTGTTCTTCGGTGTTAAAAGGACCAATCCCGAAGCGGACGGCGCCTTTGATTTTATCGGTGCCCAGTTGTTCGTGGACCAGGGGGGCGCAGTGCAGACCGGTGCGACAGGCAATGTTGTAATCCGCGTCCAGCATGATTCCTACATCCTGGGCTTCCAGGCCGTTGACGTTAAAGGCAATTACACTGATATGGTCGGTTAGATCATCCTGGCAGTAGAGGGTAATCCCATCAATTTCTTTCAGGCCGTTAACCAGCATTCTGGTCAGTTCCATTTCCTGGTGGTGGATATTATCCAGTCCTTTCTGCAGTATCCACTTGAGGCCGGCCTGAAGCCCGGCGATGCCCAGGACGTTGGGGGTGCCGTATTCCAGCCGGTAAGGGTATTCTTCCAGGTGGGTTCTCTGGGCTGAACGGACGCCGGTGCCGCCAGCTCTGGTTATCTTGATATCAACTCCTTCGGCTACGCACAGCCCGCCGATGCCGGTCGGGCCCAGCAACGACTTGTGGCCGGTAAAGCAGACGATATCGATATTCATCTCTTTCATATCTATGGGAACCTTGCCGGCCGATTGCGAAGCATCGATGGCCAAAAACACCCCATGCTCCTTACAGACCCGGCCGATTTCTTTAACTGGCTGGACTGTTCCGATGACGTTGGAAGCATGATTGATGACCACCAGCCGGGTGTTCTTTTTAATCTTTTTCCGGATATCGTCGGGGTCGACGAATCCCCGGCGGTCGAAGGGCAGGTAATCGACTTCCACTCCCTGGAGGGAGAGATGATAGAGAGGCCTGAGCACAGAGTTATGCTCGAGGGTGGTGGTGATGGCGTGCTGCCCCGGCTCCAGCAGGCCGA
>JANLGB010000096.1:0-2887 GCA_024653405.1 Candidatus Saccharicenans sp. | reverse complement strand
GTCAGGTTGAGGGCATCGGTCGAATTATAGCCGAAGCAGAGGCGGTTGGGGTCGTAACCGTTGAAAAATTCGGTCAGCATCTTCCTGGTATTTTCGACCATGTCCCCGGCTTCCAGGCACAGGTCATAACCAGAACGGCCGGGGTTGACGCCGAAGTTACGGTAGAAGTAATCCATAAACTGGTAGACTTCTTCTGGCTTGGGATAGGAGGTGGCTCCGTTATCGAGGAAAATGTATTTCATATTTGCGGCCTCCGAAAATATTTGATTTTAAGGCTGGAAAGAAAAGAGACGAGCCGGCCGGGTCGCCGGCAATGCGGGTGACAAATGCTTTCCATGGCTTAAATCTAATTTTTTCATATTAATAAAAAGGCAGCTTTAAATCAACTCACCAAAAATTGGTTGACTTTTAATCGGCCGGGTAAAAAAATAGGAAAGGAATGTGGAGGAAGGAAAATGAATAAACTGAAAAAAACTCCCTGGTTAATTTTCTCTTTTTTCATCCTGGTGGTTATCGGCCTGATTGTCAGTTGCCGACCGCCGGCGGAAAAATATGACCTGGTCATCAGGAACGGCCTGGTGGTTGATGGTAGCGGCAATCCCTGGTTCCGGGCGGATATAGGAATCAGGGGTCAGAGAATAGCTGCGGTAAAGGACCATCTCTCTTCAGACCGGGCGGCCACGGTCATCGAAGCTGAAGGCCTGGTGGTAGCCCCGGGCTTCATAGATATTCACACTCACGCTGACCGAGACCTGCTGGATATCCCCGGGTGTGAGAATTATATTTCCCAGGGTGTGACCACCTTAGTTGGCGGCAACTGCGGCGGGCATGAATTACCTCTGGCCGAGTTATTCCGTGAGATTGAGAAAAAGGGAATTGCCTGCAATTTTGCCTCTCTGGCCGGCCATAACACCATCCGCCGCCAGGTCATGGGAATGAAGATGGAAAACCCGACGGCCGAAGAACTGGACCGGATGAAAGAATTGCTGCGGCAGGAGATGGCCGCCGGAGCCTTGGGCCTGTCGACCGGGCTGGCCTATTTGCCCGGGACTTATTCCACCACCGAGGAACTGGTGGAACTGGCCTCAGTTGTCGGTCAGACTGGCGGTTTCTATGCCTCCCATATCAGGAACCAGGGCCAGAGGATAACCGAAGCCATAGAAGAAGCCATTACCGTGGGCGAGAAGAACGGAATTCCGGTCCAGATTTCCCACATCAAGCTGGCGGCCGAAGAGGTCTGGAACCAGCTGGAGAGAATCACGGCTCCGGTAGAAGCAGCCCGGCACAGGGGAGTGGAGGTAACTCTTGACCAGTATCCCTACACCGCCACCAGCTCCGGCTTTACCAGCAGCCTGCCCCAGGAGGTGTTTGAAGGCGGCCGGGAAAAGTTCCTGGAAAGGTTACAGAACCCGGAAATCTACAACCGGGTCAAGCAGGCGGTCATCCGGAACCGCCTGACTTCCAGCCGGGGAATCGATAAGTTGGAAACAATCTATATCGCCAGCAGTCGGAAATTTCCTGAATACGAGGGACGGAACCTGAAGCAAATTCTCGAGCTCCAGGGTAAAGCGGCCAATGTCGACAACGGGGCCGAGCTGATCATCGACCTGGTCAAGGAAGGAGATGTTTCGGCCATCTTTTTCCAGATGGACGAGAAGGACGTTGAAGCCCTGATGAAACTTCCTTATGTCATGATCGGCTCCGACGGCGGGCTGCAGGTGGCGGGGCAGGGGAGCCCTCATCCCCGGAGCTACGGCACCTTTACCCGGGTGCTGGGAGAGTACGTCAGGGAAAGAAAAATCATTACTCTGGAAGAGGCTATAAGAAAAATGACCTCTTTCCCCGCTCAAACCATGCGGCTCAAAAACCGGGGACTAATCAGGGAAGGCTACTTTGCCGACCTGACCATCTTCAAGGCGGCTGAAATCAAGGACACTGCTACCTTTGCCCAGCCGCATCAATATAGCCGGGGAATTGTCCAGGTGCTGGTCAATGGCCAGGTGGTGCTGGAACGGGGGAGATTTACCGGCCAGAGACCCGGAGTTATAATCCATGGTCCGGGCTTCAGGCAAAAATAAAAAAATTAGGCCAGGAGTATTGATTTTTGAACTGGTGGTGCTAATATTTAGAGCTAAAAATGAGATACTATCTTTCACTCGGCAGTAACCTAGGCCAGCGGGCCCGACACCTGGCCCAGGCTCGCAGTCTGCTCCAGAAAGCCGGGGTCAGAATAATTAGGCAGTCATCCATCTATGAAACCGAGCCGGTGGATTACCTGGACCAGCCCTGGTTCTACAATCAGGTGCTGGAAGTGGAAGCGGCTCAGAGTCCCATGGCCCTGCTGCACTTGGTGAAAGAGATTGAACTGCGGATGAAGCGCCGACCTTCGGCCGATAAGGGCCCCCGGGTGATAGATATCGATATCCTGCTGGCCGGGAAAAATGTGGTCCAGACCAACCGGCTGGTGGTGCCTCACCCCCGGATGAGCTTCCGCAATTTTGTCATGGTGCCTCTCGCCGAAATCGCTCCCGATTTTGTTCATCCCCTGTTTCACCTGCCGTTGTCGGTCCTGGCCAGGATGACCGGCGATTCCTCGGTCGTCCGCAAAGTTGGGGAAGTGCACCAGGCCCAGGCGGTCTGATCGAGCTTATCCCGCCCTGGTGCTTACCTTTTATGGCATTCCTTTAATACGATAATTCATGGAAACTTTTTTCCCTGAGAATGAGCCTTCCAAAAGTCAGGACGGAAGCAGACATCCCTTATGATTTATGATGCCTCGCCTAATATTTCTTTAAGTCTCGTCGGGTCTGCTTCATGCCGCCCGACCTAATTTTTTCCTACATTATTTCCCTTATCAATCTATCTAACCGTTCCATAAAAGATGGAA
>JANLGB010000095.1 GCA_024653405.1 Candidatus Saccharicenans sp. | reverse complement strand
GGACTGCTCTGCGGGTCAAGCGAGATGATGACCGGTTTTTCGCAGCCTTCGGGCAGGCTGTCCCGGACTGAATCCAGGCGCTCCCTGGTGTGGAGCAGGGCAAAATTCATGTCGGTGCCCCAGGTGAATTCCAGGCTGATGAAGGAAAAGCCTTCTTTGGAAACCGATTCCACCCGGCGCAGGCCTGGAATCCGGCTGACTGAGGCTTCCAGAGGCATGGTTACCAGGGTCTCGACTTCTTCCGGGGCCACTCCCGGGTACTGGGTGATGACCGACAGGCGGGGATAACTAATGGCTGGCAGGAGGTCGATACTCAGACGACTTAAAGATACCACCCCCAGCAAGATGATGGCTATAAAAAACATCAGAGTAGTGACCGGGCGCTCGATGGAAAATCGGGCAGGGTTCATGGCCGTTTCTCCACTAGCTGCGGGTCAGTCAATAACCCGGACCGGGGAATCGTGGGCCAGGGTCATGTGTCCCTCAGTTATCACCTGTTCGCCTTCACTGACGCCCTCCAGGACTTCGACGTACTGTTCATTTTCTTCACCGGTCTGGATGTATCGCCATTTGGCCAGGCCGTTTTCTACCACAAACACCAGAGGCCGGCCGCCGCGAACCAGCACCGCGGCCTGGGGAACGAGAAGCCGGCCGGGGAAAACGTCCGAAACTATTTCCACTTCAGCGTGCATGCCGGGCTTGATTTCTCCTGAGGGATTGTCCAGGTGGATAAAGACGCTGCAGGTCCTTTCAGTTGGACTGACCAGCGGGCTGATAGCAGCCACCTGGCCCTTGAAGACTTTCCCCGGGTAAGCTGAAAAACGGACGTCGGCTTCCCGCCCGACCTTAATTTTACCGATCAGGGTTTCGAGCACCTTGGCTTCAATCTTGAGCTGGCTGAGGTCCACCAAAGTGCAGATTTCCCTTCCGGCCCCAATATTTTCTCCTGGAGCCACCTTGATCTGGGTGATGATGCCGGAGAAAGGAGCGGTTATCCTGGTCTTGTCCAGCTCCATCCGGGCGATTTTGACATTTACTTCGGCTTGGGTCAGACCTTTGGAGGCAGCAATTATCTCGTCTCTCTTCAGACCACTGCCGATGAGAGCCAGTTCGTATTCGCGGCGGGCCCTTTCCCAGTCGGACTGGCTGAGCAGTCCTTCCTTGTAGGCTTTTTCCGCCTGAAGATAGGTTTCTTCTGCTTTTTTCAGGCTGGCTATTTCTTCATTGTTACGGACGGCCTCAGGCTGCTGAAAAAAGCGGTCCAGCAGAAGCTCCGATAAGGCCTTCAGCCTAGCCGCTTCTTCCTGTTCCAGTTTCAGGCGGTAGGGGGCATCGTCCAATTCAACCAGGATTTCTCCGGCCCGGACCTGCTGGCCTTCTCTGATGTTAAGTTTTTTCAGCACCCCTTTAACTTCTGACTTGAGGATAATCTTCCTTTCAGTAAAGACCTCACCCGGAGACTTGATCCTTTTTTCCAGGTCGGCTACCCTGGCCTTGGCCACCTTGACCGGCAAAGGGGCCGAGGCCTGAGTTTCGCTGGCCTGGGGCTTGGCCGCCTCGCGGGCTGCTTTATTATCTTCCCGGGCTGATTTCTGGAGCAGCCAGAGACCGGCCACGGCCGCCACGATCGCCAGGACTGCCAGGAAAATGATCAGACGTCTTGACCGTTGCTTCATGTTTTCCACCCATTTTTTACTATTATTAAATACGACGTAAAAAGTCAAAGAGTTATATCACCGGGGTTCAAATAAGTCGGCAGGCAGGCTAATTATCGCCGGGGTGAGATTTTTTTTGAGAAAATGGATATAATATCGCTTCTTAGAGCTTTGACGGCCGGGTCAGGCCGAATGGTCAGAAAGAACCGGTTTGCATCTATTTTTTCTGGCCTGTAGTTTATATGAATAACGGGTCCGAAAAGCTCAGCCGGCTTGAAGGCCGATCCGGGAGAAAAAAAGGAAGGTTGACCATGAACTCAGGCAAGATTAAGTCCTTATTGAAAGACAAGACTATAGCTCTGGCCGGCCTGGTTTTGGCGGCCGCAGCTGTCGTGATCCTGCTTCTTGGATTCAGGGTCAGTTTGGCCAGGTCGCCGGTGGCTACGGCTGAACTTTCTTGCGGAGTTAAGCTGGCCGGGATTTCTCTGCCCTTCGTTAGAAACCAGGGGCAGTGGGACAGCCGGGTTCGGTTCAAAGCCGACCTTTTCTCCGGTGCCCTGGCAGTCACAGAAGAGGAGCTGGTCTACAGCCTGGCCTCTTTCGGGTCGGCCAAAGTTGACCAGGCTGCCGATAATGAAGATTGGCCGCCTTCCGGCCCGAATGGGCCCAGCATCCTGGTTTTCAAAGAAAAATTCCTGGCTGCCGATGGCCGGACTCTGTCATTAACCCCCGCCGGGAAGGAAGCTGCGGGAACCGTAGTTTCCTATTTTAATGGACCTGAGGCCGCGTCCTGGAGGAAAGGGCTGGCCAGCTATAGCTCGCTGCAGCTCGGCCGGATTTATCCGGGAATAGAAGTTGAACTCAAGGCTGCCGCCGGGAACGTTGAGAAATTTTTCTACCTGGGCCCCGGGGCCAGAGTGGAAGATATAAATATAAAGGTTGAGGGCGTTTCGGTCCTTGGCCTTTCTGGCAATGGTAATTTACTTCTTGATTCGCCAGCCGGGCCCCTGGAAATGGTCAAGCCGGTTGGCTACCAGGAGATTGCCGGTCAGCACCAACCGGTGGAAGTGGCCTATGAGCTCAGGGGCCGGGATGAGTATGGTTTCAGAATCTCCGGGTCCTACAACCCGGATTTCCCCCTGGTAATCGACCCGGCCTTGAGCACCCTGTCCGCTTCCACCTTTATCGGCGGAACGGGCAACGACCGGGGCTACTGTATAGGAGTTAACGCCGCCGGACAGGTCTATGTAGCCGGCTATACCGTTTCCATATTTCAGTCTGATTTTCCAACCACTACCGGCGTTATTGATACTTCAGCCAACGGCAGTTACGACGTCTTTATCTCCAGGTTAAACAATTCGCTGACCCAGCTGGAAGCTTCAACCTACCTGGGCGGCAGCAATGCCGATTATGTCTACGGCCTGTCGATAGCAGAGGATGGTAATATCTTCTTGACCGGGATAACCAGTTCCAGGGATTTCCCGGTGACGGCTGGAGCTTTTCAGACTCAGTACCGGGGCGGGGAATATGATGCCTTCGTCGTTAAGATTTCTCCCGACCTGGATCTGTTGCTGGGCTCAACCTACCTGGGGGGAAGCGGGATAGATTATGGGGCGGACCTAAAGGTAATTCCCGCTTCATATAATAACGATACAGTAGTTGTGGTGGGCCTGACCGATTCGGCCGATTTTCCGGTTACTCCTGATACTTACAGCACCAGCCTCAAGGGCGGGCAGGATGCATTCGTCGCCGTCCTGTATAATTCTCTGGGCCATCTGGCCGCCGCCACCTTCATCGGCGGCAGCGATTATGATATCGCCTCGGCCGTGGCCGTCGATGGCCTGGGTCACTTCTGGGTTGCCGGGCGAACCAGGTCAGCTGATTTTCCCGTTACCAGCGTAGCTTTTGATGAGACCTATAACGGCGATTACGACGGTTTTGTCCTCCACCTCCACCCGCAGCTCAATGTGCTTTATTCCTCTACCTATATCGGCGGGAGCGGAGCCGATTATCTTTATGCTCTCGGTCTGGAGGGTGAGATCAATCCCCAGGTGTATATAGCCGGCTATACCAGCTCCAGCGATTTCCCGGTGACCGAGGGAGCCTATGATAAGACCTTCTCCGGTATTGCCGATGTCTTCGTTTCCAAACTGGATACTTCCCTCAGCTACCTGGAGGGCTCGACCTTTCTGGGCGGGGTGGCCGAGGACCGCTGCCGGGCGATGGTGGTCGATGCCAACGGCAACCCCTATATCGCCGGCTGGACTAGGTCAGCCGGTTACCCGATCATTTCTTTCACCTACGACGCCAGCCACAACGGGGGCTGGGACGCTTTTGTGACCAAGCTCTCGGTAAAGCTGGGTGCCGTCCTGGCTTCAACTTTTATCGGGGGCAGCGCCGATGACCTGGCTTACGGGCTGGCCATGGATGGTGCCAGCAATGTCTATGTCACCGGCTATACCCAGTCTTCAGCTTTTCCTATGACCGAAGGAACCTATGACAAGGATATCAGCGGCACCGATGTTTTCGTGGCCAGGTTCGAAGCAGTCGGGAGCTATCAGCTGACTGTCAGCCGCACCGGAGATGGCAGCGGTTCGGTCACCAGCGTTGATGGCGGAATAGATTGCGGTTCTGATTGCTCTGAAATGTATGATGCAGGGTTTATCGTCACCCTGAAGGCAGAACCGGCAGAAAATTCGGTTTTCGGCGGCTGGAGCGGCGATGTGAACAGCCCGAATAACCCCATCACTGTCAACATGAACTCCGATAAAAACATCACTGCCAAGTTTGCTCCGGCCGAAGCCACCTATACCCTGACCGTGGTCAGGTCCGGACCTGGAAACGGCACCGTCACCAGTGAGGATGAAGAAATAAATTGCGGGGACACCTGCTCGGCCACCTACGCGGCGGGAACGCTGGTCAAACTGACAGCCACCCCCGATGAGCTGTCTGGCTTTGAGCGCTGGGACGGTGACATCTCGGAGACTTCCAAGACCATCAGCTTCCTGATGGATAGCGATAAGACGGTGGTGGCAGTCTTCGGCCCTTATCCACTGTCTGACCTGACCGGCGAGTGGAGCAGCCTGAAAGTTTCCAGGTTCCTGGGACAGACCATAATCCTGAGCGGTTTTCTGAAGATAATCAACGACGGCGACGGGGAGCTCAAGGGCAATTACAAGATATCCTATTACCTTTCGGCCGACGGCCAGAGCCTGAACACCCTGATCGAAACCAGGAGTCTCAGCTATAACCTGGCTCCTGATTCCACCAGGATTATCACCGTGGCCTGGTATCTGAGCCAAAATATGAATCCCGTTGGCCAATATCTGATTGCTGTCCTGGATGCTGATAACGAAATAGAAGAGAAGGATGAGACCAACAACCGGGTGGTTTTCGGACCGATTACTACTTCAGCAGAAAACGGGAGCACCGGCCAGGAACAGAGAACTGGCCTCAAGAAACTCTCGGAAGCCATCAAGGGCAAAATCGGGAAATAATAAGAGACGGCGGAGGCCAGAATGAAGCTAAGAACATTGCTGCTAAGTTTGATGATACTGACAACTGCAGCCCTGGGAGCCGAGCCCCGGGTAGCTTTTTCCCTGAGGGGGGGCTACTACGTGCCTTCTTCCTCAACTTTTAACAAGCAGTATGTACCGGCAGTCAACGCCAGCCTGAAGCAGCTGTCTGAGTTTCTGGCTGGCCAGGGACTGTCCGGGGCCAGTCGCAACCTGTCCGAGATAACAGGAATCATCTCCTTCGGGGGAGAGCTCGAAATCAAGACCGGTCCGCAATTTTTTATTGCGCTGGGCGGCGAATATATGTTCAAGAACGTGACCAGCGAGCTGAAACTGAACGGGACGATTCAGAGCGTGGCCGTTGATGTTTCCCAGGATGGGAAAATCGGGCTGTCCAGCCTGCCGGTATTGTTGACCATCAGGATTAACTTGCCGATAACCACCGTCCGCGTCTACCTGGGAGGGGGAGTCGGTTACTATTTCAACCGGGCTGTGGTCAATGAAAAATGGCTCTGGCAGGAGAACCTGATTAAGGTCTCAGAAGGCAGCCGGAAAATCGTGGCCACCTCCCAGAATATTTTTCCCCATGCCAACCTCGGGGCTGACCTGGCCGTTTCCTCCAGGTTTTATCTGAGTGCCGACCTCAGGGTGCCTTTCGGCACGGTCAAGAACTTCAAGATAAAGAGCGACTCGCTCGATGCCAGCACTGTCGGTCAGAACCTGACCTTCATCAACAGTGAGGGCCAGGAGACCGACTTCAAATGGGAACTGGTCGGGCCCATTATCTCGATTAACCTCAAGTACAAGTTTTAAGCTAAAACTGGAACCATCCGCCGGCCCGAGCCGGTCCAGGGCCGGGTATCCACTCCAAAGCCCGCTTGACCGGTCTTCGCTTGTGAATCTTTATGGGAGAACGGTCGGGCGACAACCTGCCAGCCGACTATTTTTCAGTTTTTTACTGGCTACCCGGGCCTTAGAGTAAAATTACAGACAGTAAAGAATTCTGTTGACCGACAGATTTATTTAATGCTATAAGAAATACGGATATGGGAGTGAAAAGGTTGGGCCGGCAAGCGAGGGCTGGTTAAGGAGGGAAAATGCCTCCAGCGGGCAAGAAAGTTTTTTCCGGTCAGCGTTTTGAAACCATCATCGCCATCATCATCGTTCTGGCCATAGTGGCCATCGGTATCCTGGTCCATTATAAATTCTACCTGCTGAATTTCTTCTTCCTGCCGGTGATTTTTTCCGGCTATTACCTGGGTCACAGGCGGGCGGTCCTGATCGCCCTGAGCTGCATTCTGCTGGAAGCCCTGTACCTCGTTTTTTCCAGGCAGGTGTTTGGGGTTCAGTTCAGTATAAGCCGGGATGACCTGATTTTCCTGATTTCCTGGGCGGTATTTCTCTTCCTAACGGCCTGGATCGTCGGGCGGCTGAGCGAGAGGCGGGAACGAGAGGTCTTCAACTTGAAAAGGGCTTATGCCGGCATTCTGTCTATTGTCCTGAAATACCTGGAGGTGGGGGAGAAGGGCAAGTCCCAGGCGGAAAAAGTGGCCGAGCTAGCCGGTAAAATTGCCGGTGTTCTGGAAATTAACAAGGCGGAAGTGGAAAACATTAAGTCGGCGGCCCTGCTGAGCGACATGCAGGAACTCCAGAACTGCCTGCCGCTGTTCAGCCAGACCACCCAGTATATGGAGCACGAGAGCCTGGCCCAGCTTCAACTGACCGACCGGGAAAAAATAATGCTGAAAACTGCGGCCCTGATTCTGTCGGAAATTCAGCCTCTGCTCCAAACCTATTATGTTCACTACCGCCAGAGAGCCGGAGAAATTGATAAGAGCCTCAATGCCATTCCCCTGGGGGCTTCCATTATTGCCCTGGCCGAGCTCTATGTCAGGCTATCCCGCCAGGGAAAAGTCAAGCTGGGGCCGGAAGAAATTACTTCCCTGGATGATATCCGCCGACTCAAGGGTCGATATTTTCCAGAAAAAGTGGTGGAGGCCCTGCAGCTGGTTGTCTACTGATTCTGCCCTTGTTTACCCGCAGGTCATAATCTAATGCCAGGAAAGCTGATTAGAATTGCCGGAATCGACCTGGCCGGTTCTCCCCGCCGTCCGACGGGTTTCTGCCTGATCGAAGGTAAGACCATCGAAGCCACGACCGTCTATGCCGACGAAGACATCCTGGATAAGCTAAGAAAGTTTCGACCGGTTGTGGTGGCCATTGATGCTCCGCTGAGCCTGCCCCCGGGCCGCCGGCAGATTGAAGACCGGAGCGGAGGTCATTTCCGGAGCTGTGACCTAGCCCTGCGGGAACGGGGCATCCGTTTTTTCCCGATAACCCTGGGGCCGATGAGAATGTTGACCGCCCGCGGAATAGCTCTGAAGAGGAGACTTCAGCAACCCGGCTGCCGGGTGATTGAGGTCTATCCGGGCGCAGCCCAGGATGTCTGGGGACTGCCCCGGGCCGGCTCAGACAGGAGGCAACTGGCCAGGGGCCTGGAGCGGCTGGCCGGTAAAGAATTCGGCCTGGAGCTCAGCCCGGCTTCCAGAGAATGGCCGGAATTGACCTCAGATGAACTGGATGCGGTCACGGCCGCCCTGGTCGGGTTGCTTTTTTTCAAGAACCAGGTTGAGCTTTACGGTCGGGGCCAGAAGATAATTGTCATGCCCCGGGCGAAGGTTAAGCTGGGCCGTTGATTTCCAGCGTTGGACTTTTTTCAAGAGACCAAGCAGCCTCGTCGCTTATAAACTGGAGAAAATCGGTCCTGGTTTATTATTCAGTTGGATTAAATAGTTGGAGAAAAAAGCTAACTGCCTTCAAACTCGGCTCAGCGGAGGCTGCTAGAAGTCGCTCAAATCCTAAAAAGATAGGAAACCTTGAGGGTGGTCGAATGCCCTTTTTCGGTTTCCAGGAATTCCCGGCGCTGGCTTTTCTTGAAACTGAA
>JANLGB010000094.1:3716-8121 GCA_024653405.1 Candidatus Saccharicenans sp. | reverse complement strand
CTCTACCCCCTGGACTCCCAGCTTGTCAATGACGTACTCCTGGACGCCCAGGCGAGTGTCTTCGACGTTAGCCTGGACCACCACCGTGCCGTAGCCGTCATACCAGTTCTGGAAGGACTTGACCCTCATTTCCATGTCCGGGGAGCGGACCACCCGGCCATTCTTAATTTCGGCCTCTTCGTCCATGCCGCAGACATTTTCGCCCACAGTCAGGATGGCCCCAGAAATGGCCGCGCCCACGGCCAGGCCGGCCCAGTTCTGCTTGGCCACGTTGGTTGAGCCCATGCCGGAGATGACAAACGGCACCCGCAGCTTGATTCCCTTGTCATGGCCTATGGCCGTTTCGATGGTCACCTTCTCGAAAGTGGCCAGGTCGCTGTCGGCCGGCACCCCCCAGGCTCCGGCTGCCGTGCCCATGATGTTGAAATGGGACAGGTCAACCGGGTAATCCTTTTCGGCGGCCGCGGTGATCAGTCCGAATGGCTGGGGATAGAGGACCTCGGTCCCACGGTAAGCCGACTTGCCAATTTCGCACATGCCGATACAGCCATCGACGCAGGTTACACACATCCCGCTGAAGGGGCTGATGGAACCCTCGGTTCTATTCTTGGTTAAGGTGGCTGCACTCCTGTTGATTTTTGTAAAGGTCATGGTT
This sequence comes from Candidatus Saccharicenans sp., assembly GCA_024653405.1. Classification (GTDB taxonomy): domain Bacteria; phylum Acidobacteriota; class Aminicenantia; order Aminicenantales; family Saccharicenantaceae; genus Saccharicenans. Next base: position 7,466 of record JANLGB010000094.1, on the reverse strand, counting down.
TTACCTCCTTTTTCCCTTGGTTAAGTTTGTTAATAGATATATGTTCAGAAACATTACTTTTTCTCCCGGACGCAGGTACCGCAGCGACCGGCATCATACATCCAGCACTGGAGTTCGTCATAGTAATCCAGGCAGGTCGGGTCCATGGTCAGGCAGGCGTTGCAGAGGGCCGACTCGGCCTGGGGTCCCTGGCAACGCAGCTGACAGGCTGGGCAGATGTAAATGCAGCCTCCGCACAGGCGGCATTCCTCAGAGCGGAGGTCAAAGGGCGTGGAAATCTTTCTCTGGTAGCCACGGTTCTGAAAGCCGATGGCCTTACCATCCATCTGCTCCTCGCACATTCGCACGCACAGCCCGCACAGGATGCACTCTTCGTTGCGGATTTTGAAGCGCATCCTGGTAACCCCGAATTTGGAAGCCAGGTCCTGAATGGTCTTGGAGTAAGGAGCCACCGACAGCATCAGCTCGATCATCATCCGTCGGGCCTGGACCACGCGCTTGGTGTCGGTGTGAACCACCAGGCCTTCTTCTGCCGGGTAGGTGCAGGAGGAAACAAGTTTGGCTCTGGGCCCCTCTCCGATTTCCACCAGGCAGAGACGGCAGGCACCGTAAGGAGTCAAGCCTTCGTGGTGACAGAGGGTGGGGATTTCCAGCCCGTAAAACTTGGCTGTCTCCAGGATGGTCCAGCCTTCTTCGGCTTTGACTTCCACCCCGTTCATTTTCATGGTAATCATGGCTTCACCTCTCTGACGATGGCTATAGCCTCTTCCCGCTGAGCTTCAATGGCTTCAAAACGGCAGGCTTCCAGGCAGGCCCCGCACTTGATGCACTTGTCGTAGAGAATCAGGTGCACATCCTTCCTGGTACCTTGTATGGCCCCGGTCGGGCAGGCCCGCTTGCAGGCCTCGCAGCCGGTGCATTTTTCCGGTATGACCGCATAGCGGATGAGGCTCTTGCAGACCCCGGCCGGGCAACGTTTGTCGTAAATGTGGGCTTCGAATTCATCCCGGAAGTAGCGCAGGGTGGAAAGAACCGGGTTGGCCGCTGTTTGGCCGAGTCCGCACATCGAAGCTTCCTTGGTGGCCAGGGCCAGTTCTTCCAGCAATTCCAGGTCACCGGGCTGGCCCTTTCCCTCGGTGATGTCTTTGACTATTTCCCACATCCTCTGGGTGCCTTCCCGGCAGGAGATGCACTTGCCGCAGCTCTCGTCTCGCAGGAAGTTCAGGAAGTACATGGCCACGTCCACCATACAGGTCTTTTCGTCCATGACAATCATGCCGCCCGAACCCATGATGGAACCGGCGGCGGTCAGGGACTCGTAGTCAATGATCTGGTCCAGCATGGAAGCCGGCAGGCAACCGCCCGAGGGCCCACCGGTCTGGACAGCTTTGAAGGCTTTGCCCTCGGGTATGCCACCGCCGATGTCGTAGATGATTTCCCTCAGGGTGATGCCCATGGGCACCTCGACCAGGCCGGTGTTGTTTATCTTGCCAACCAGGGAAAAAATCTTGGTACCCTTGCTGCCGCTGGTCCCAATGCTGGAGAACCAGTCGGCGCCGTTAAGGATTATTAAAGGTATGTTGGCCCAGGTCTCAACGTTGTTGATGCAGGTCGGTTTTTTCCACAGTCCTTTCTGGGCCGGGAAGGGAGGTCTCTGCCGCGGTTCGCCCACCCGGCCTTCGATTGAGGCTATCAGGGCGGTCTCCTCGCCGCAGACAAAGGCCCCGGCTCCCTTGGTGATATGGAGGTCAAAGCTGAAATCGGTCCCCAGGATTTTTTCGCCCAGCAGCCCGGCCTTGTAAAGTTGTTCCAGGGCCAGGGTGACGTGGCGAACGGCCAGCGGGTACTCGTCGCGGACGTAGATGTAGCCTTCCCGGGCCCCGATGGCCAGGGCCCCGATCATCATGCCCTCGATTACCCGGAAGGGGTTGCCTTCGAGGACGCTCCTGTCCATGTAGGCCCCGGGGTCGCCCTCATCACCATTGCAAATGATGTACTTGATATCTCCCGGAGCCCGGTGGGTGGCTTCCCATTTGATGCCGGTCGGGAATCCAGCTCCACCCCGGCCTCGCAGGCCTGATTGTTTAACTGTGTCGATGATTTCCCCCGGCTTCATCCTGGTCAAAGCTTTAAGAAAAGGTCGGAACCCGCCGATCGACAGGTATTCCATCAGGCTGGTCGGGTCGACAAAAACATTATCCCCGAGCACTATTCTTTTTTGCTTTTGGTAGAAGGGAATTTCATTTTCGTACCAGGCCCGTTCTTTGGTCAACGGGTCACGGTGCAAGAATTTCTCCACCACCCGGCCTTCCACCAGGGTTTCTTTAACTATGGTCCGGACATCGGGTGGAGTCAGCTTCTGGTAGAAAATCCGGTCCGGATAGATGATGATATTGGGCTCAGCCTCGCAGAAGCCATGGCAGCCAGTGACCCTGATCATTACCTGGTCTTTCAAGCCCTCTTCCCGGATGGCCTTTTTCAGGGCCTCGATAACCTTGAGAGAACCCCGGGCCTGGCCGCAGGTTCCGGATGAGACCACAATCACTCTTTTCTTTTCCTGCTGGCGGCTGGCTTCCTGCTCGTCGATAGTTTTCCTGAGCTCCTCGACATTTTTGAACTTCTTGACTCTTTTCATGGTCGGTCTCACTTTCGGTATTTGTTGAGGATGGTCGGGACTTTTCTGATGCTGGTATGGGCATGATAATCTCCATCCACGACCACCACCGGACCGATAGCGCAGCAGCCAAGGCAGGCTACAGTCTCCAGCGACCACTGACCATCTTCAGTGGTTTCCTCTCGCCGGATATTGAGCTGCCGCTCAAATTCTTCCAGTATTTTTGGGGCTCCCCGGACATGACAGGCCGTGCCCATGCAGACTGTGGCCACGTGCTGGCCCTTGGGCGTCAGGCTGAAGGCCCGGTAAAAAGTAGCCACCGAGATAATGTCAATCAGCGGAATTTTCAAGAGTTTGGAGAGGGTCTTCAGGGCTTCTGCCGGCAGGTAATGGTAAACGGCCTGGATACCCTGGAGGATGGCGATCAGTTTGTTCTTGTTGTAGCCATGTCTTTCAACAATTTCCTGAACTTTTTCCAGGTTAATTAATTGATGGACGCTCAAAACCAGCCTCCCTTTTGATAAAATAAAATTGCTTCAAACCCTTCTTGATGTGATTGAAGAAGTCGGGCACCCTGGCGATGATGGATGTTTTTAAGGCAGAATTAATGAGTGAGCAACGGTGTAATAATCCCCCCCCGATTTCTTGAGGTAATATAAAGCAAAGATTATTAAAACTAATAATTAATAACTCCTCTAAAATATATGATACTATAAATAAGGTTTTTTTATATACGAGCTGAAATTTGTTTGTCAAGAAGAATTTTAAAAGCGGCCACTGGCCCGGACCGGCCTAGAACAAAAGGCTGATTCGGGGATGGGTCTTCCGGCAAATTAGAACTTGCTTGTGGGCGACAGCTTCGGCGGGCGGCAGGAATTAAATTAAAATTGAACGAGGCAGCGTTTTGGTTAAGGTTATGACTCGGCCTGAAAATGAATTATAATCTCGATCCTGGAGAAAATGAATGAAGCCCAGAGAAAGGGTCAGGCTGGCCCTGAACCACCAGGAGCCTGACCGCTGTCCGCTCCAGCTAAGTTTTACCCCTGAATTTGCCCAGCGGCTCGGCCGGTCCCTGGGCCTGGACTCCGGGGTTCATAATCCTCATGGCGCTGGAAACACTTATATCCTGGAAAGAC
>JANLGB010000094.1:0-3706 GCA_024653405.1 Candidatus Saccharicenans sp. | reverse complement strand
TGGAAAGACTGACCGGCTGCGATTTGCTGCTGACCTCGGTGGGTTGGGCCAACTCTTATTATGCCACCCACCTTTACAGCCAGGATGGCCTGACCTATGTCGATGAGTGGGGGGTGGGCTGGCGCAATGTGGAATACGAGACCAGGTTCGGGCGAGGCCGCTACACTGAAATTGTCGGCCATCCGCTGGCCGATGACCAGGCCCTCGACTTTTACCAGGCTCCCGACCCCAACCGACCCGAGCTCTATGCTGAGGCCAGGAGGGTTGTGGAGCAATTCGGCCAGGAATACTGGATCGTCGGCGTGGTGGTTACCACCATTTTTGAAACGGCCTGGGCTCTACGGGGCCTGGAAAGAACCTTGCTGGACATGACCGCCAACCCCGAGCTGGTTGAGAGGTTGTTTGACATTCCCTTTAAATATCATTTACAAGTGGCCAAGAATTTGACCGCTCTGGGAGTGGATATGATCTGGCTGGGCGATGATGTTGGGGCTCAGGACAGGATGTTGATTTCCCCGGCCCACTGGCGCCGTTTTCTTAAACCCAGGCTGGCCGAAATAATCTCCACTCTAAAATCCATGAACCCGGCCCTTAAGGTGGCCTATCATTCCGATGGCTGTATCTATCCCATTATCCCGGACCTCATCGAAATCGGGCTTGACGTCCTCAACCCGATTCAGCCTCGGTCGATGGACCCGGCCCGGCTGAAACGGGAATATGGTGACCGCCTCTGTTTCTGGGGTACTCTGGACCTGCAGTTCACCCTGCCTTTCGGAAGCCCCGAGGAGGTCAGGCAGGAAGTGTGGGAGAGGCTCAGAACAGTCGGCCGGCAGGGCGGGCTGATTGTCGGTCCGACTCATCACCTGCAGCTCGATGTGTCCCTGGAAAATTTCTGGGCCATGGTGGAAACGGTCAAGAATACCAGTTACCGGGAACTGGGATAAAGTACAGCTACGAACCCGAAAGAAAGAGATGGATAGCTTTTCCAGGACGACCGGAAACACGGGCCTTGTGGCCGGAGAAGATTGGTTCTGCTAATTTGCTGCCGGTGCTACAGGGCATAATAGGGGAGATCAATAAATGGAAGCCGACAGGGGAATACAAATTTTCCTGCTGACAGCCAGAGTCGATATTCTCTGACTGCGCCGGAGAAAAAAGAAGCGTGTTTCTGTTAAGCTACTTTTAATCATCACAGCATCGGCAGGTATTTTTTTATTTCATAAGGACTGACCTGCTTATCATATTCTTCCGGAACGTTCTTCAGGTAGTCTTCTATTTCTTTTCGCTTGTTGTCCAGGAATTTTTGAAAGAGCTGGTCACCCAGGGTCTCCCGCAGCAGCTGGCTTTTTTCGGCCAGCCTGACCGCTTCCTCCAGATTCCTGGGCAGTACCTGGATGCCCGTTCTCTTTTGCCGGGTGCTGCTCATGTGGTAGATATTTTCTTCCACCGGGGCCGGTGGTTCCAGTTTATTCTTAATGCCGTCCAATCCGGCCGCCAGCATGGTGGCCAGGGCCAGGTAGATGTTACATCCCGGGTCCGCCGACCGGAGCTCGATCCGGGTGGCCTTTTCTTTGCCCGGCTGGTATTCGGGCACCCTGATGTAAGCCGAACGGTTTTTCTGACCCCAGGCCACATAAACCGGTGCTTCATATCCTTCAATCAGCCTCTTGTAGGAATTTATCCACTGGCTGAGGATGGCCGAGATTTCCCGGGCATGGTGCATGATCCCGGCCACATAATACCTGGCTTCGGCCGAAAGACAGTAGGGAGCCTCCTTTTCAAAGAAAGCATTATGGTTGTTTTTCCAGAGCGATTGGTGCACGTGCAGGCCGCTGCCGTTCTGGCCGTTGACGGGCTTGGGCATGAAGGTCAGGTAGAGATTATGCATCCTGGCTACCTTTTTGGCCATGTAGCGGAAGAGCATGACGATATCGGCCATCTCCAGGGCATTCTTGTATCTCAGGTCGATTTCGTGCTGGCCGTGGGCCACTTCATGGTGGTCATATTCTGATTCAATGCCCATCTTTTTCAACAGGAGCTGGATTTCCTTCCGGATTTCCCCGTGCCGGCCCGAGAAGAAATAGCCGCCGGAATCAGTCGGCAGCGGATTCTGGTCATCCGGGAAAATGAAGAATTCCATTTCCGGCCCGCATTTGAAATCGGCGAATCCGAATTCGGTCCGCATCTTTTCCAGGGTTTTCTTCAGCACATAGCGGCTGTCCCCGGGATAGTGCTGTCCGCCCGGCAGGTAGATGTCGCCGAACATGATGGCTTCCCTCCACCTGATGGCCGGTTCGAATCCCTGGTAGGTCCAGGGGAAAGCCCGGAAGGTCCTGGGGTCAGGCACGATCAAAAGATCGCTCTCCTCGATCCGGACGAAGCCTTCCACCGAAGAGCCGTCAAAGCCCTTGCCCTCGGCGAAGGCTCTTTCCAGTTCCGAAACCGGGATGGAAAAATCCAGCGGGCGGCCCAGGATGTCGGTGAACATGATGCGGACAAATTCAATCTTCAGCCCGGGGTCGGAGATGATTTTCAGGACTTCAGAGGCCGAGGAAAAACCGTAGGCCACTTTAATTTCTTCTTGCATTTTTTCCTCCGCGGATTTAAATTAATAGGGGCTTATGCATATGTTAATTATACAGCCATTAATAAGCACATTTATGATGGAATATAGAAAATATAATTACATTTGTCAATATATAAGCCCAAAAAATTTACCAATGAGAGGTCCCCATGCCTACCGCAACTGAAAGAAAGATTGTCAGCTGCCTTTATCAGAACGCCAGGAAAAGTTATCGGGAAATTGCCCGGGAAACAGGGATTTCTGTGCCGGCAGTCATTCAAACCATAAGGAAATTGGAGGAGGCCGGGGCCATCAGGGGGTATGCTCCCATCATCAACCCCGAGTATTTCGGCTTCGGCCTGATGGCGGTGATTGTCCTGAGAATTTCCCAGGGCAAGCTGCTGGAGACCCAGAAGAAAATTGCTGAAGACCGGAGGGTCATGGCCGTGTTTGACGTCACCGGCGACTGGGACTCGGTGTTGATCGGCTGCTTTGCCGACCGCCAGGATCTCAACCAGTTCATTAAGAAGGTCTTGTCCTTGAAGTACATCGACCGTACTGTCACCCAGCTGGTGCTGAACGTGGTGAAGAACGACCCGAGGTTTCCGGTCTGAAGCAAAAAAGTAGGTTGACTTGAAGCTCATTTGTGCCATAATCAACTTGACAAGTCTGAACGGAGGACCGGAATGACCAAAGAGTATCATTCCACCATCGGCCACCATTACATCGTCGAGGCTTCGGGTTGCGACCCGAAAATTATCGGCAGCGTGGAAAAAGTCCAGCAGATTCTGGTCAAGGCCGCGGAAATGGCCGGAGCTCAGGTCTGGTCGATTTCTTTCAGCCGGTTTCCGCCGAACGGTGTCAGTGGCGTGGTGGTGATTTCAGAATCGCACATTTCCACCCATACCTGGCCCGAGATGAATTACGGGGCCCTGGATATCTATACCTGCGGCAATACCATCGACCCGGAGAAAGCCGTGATTTACGCCGTTGAGGCTTTCGGTGCTACGACTTCCCATATAACGGAAATTACCCGTGGGATTGACGAGGGAGATGCCATTTTCTACCACAGCTTCGTAACCTGGGAAGAATACCTGAAGAAAGAAAAGAAAGAGAAAGAAGAGCCCAAGCCCCAGCCCTGAT
>JANLGB010000093.1:2610-8243 GCA_024653405.1 Candidatus Saccharicenans sp. | reverse complement strand
AGGAGACTTTGCAACTTCTTTCTGGTCTATTTCCTGCTCTCAATAGCCCGGCCTGATAAATTGGAGACTGATATTGCGCCTCTCTCCTGGGCAATTGACAATTCGGACAGCTCCTTTTATCTTAATGGCATGAAAATCATACTGGCCGGATATAATTTTGACGCTGAAGTAATAGAAGAACTGAAGAAGCATTGCCCGGAGCGGCAGGATATAACCCCGGAGACGCTCTCGGCCGCCTACGCCCGCATCTCCCGCGACTCGCGGCCGGTGGATGAGCTCAGGGCTGTAGCCCGGGCCGAAGTCGAAAGGGCCCGACGCTCCAACCAGAATATCATCTTCAAGATGGGCCATCACTCGGTGGCCGAGCACGCGGTTTTTAATTTTGACCTGATTGGCCTGAGCCGCCTGGCTATCGAGGAAGTAGAGCATTTCCGGCTTTGTTCTTACACCGAAAAATCGCAGCGATACATTACCTTGGACGGAGATTACGTGCTGCCAGAAGAAATTAAGCAGGCCGGGCTGGAAGGAATTTTCACCGAGACCATAGAAGCCCAGAATAATGCTTACAGATATTTTTACGGGCGGCTTCGCGAACATATCTTCAAAAAATATCCCAGCCAGACCACCAACCCCAAAAATCATCCCATCCTTGATGGCTGGGCCAAGGAGGACGCCCGTTACGTGGTCAGCCTGGCCACAAAAGGGCAGCTGGGGATGACCGTCAATGCCCGCAACCTGGAGCTGATGATACGGCGATTTGCCGCCAGCAAGAACGCCGAGATTCAGGAACTGGTCCGCCATCTGCACGACCTGGCTAAAAAGGTGGCCCCATCAATTATCCTCTTCACCGAGCCTTCACCCTATGAAGCCGAGATGATGGATAAGGTTAGAGAACAGGCTCTGCTGATGATGGCCGAGCTGAAAAAGAAAGAAAGATATTCATGTAAGATTGACAGAATCCGGCTGACCGAGTTTACAGAGAAAGGGGAGGAGCAGATAATTGCGGCCTTGCTATTCTCCACAGCCGGAGTCTCATTTAAGGAAGCTCTACGGATTGTCAGGAGATGGTCGCGGCAGAAAAAGCTCGAGCTCGTGAAAAAGGTCTTCGAGCACATGGAATTCTATGACTCGCCGCCCCGGGAGTTTGAACTGGCCTATCTGGCCTATGACCTGGTGGTCTCGGCTTCTTGCTTTGCCCAGCTCAAGCGCCACCGGATGATGACCCTGCTGGTTCAACCCTACGATCCGGAATTGGGTGTGACTGTGCCACCCTCGATTAAAGAGATCAAGGAACAAAGGAAATTTATGGAGGTCATCAGGCAGAGCGAGAAGACCTGGCGGACACTGAAAAAGAAAGTCGGTCCGGCTGCCGATTACATCCTAACCAATGCCCACCGCCGCCGGGTTTTGGTCAAAGCCAATGTTCGTGAACTCTATCATCTCTCCCGGCTCCGTGAAGATGCCACGGCCCAGTGGGAGATAAGGCAGGTGAGTGCGGCCATGTCTGACCTGGCCAGGAAAGTTTTTCCGGTTACCGCCAGCCTGCTGGGTGGCAAAGATGCCTATCCTGAGCTTTATCAGAAGCTCTTTGGCCGGCGGCCGAAGATGGTACCTCCACCCCTCTTCTTCGATTAAAATAAGAGGGCGACTGCTGATTTAAGAAAGAGATTTTTTCGAATACTTTGATAAGCAGAAACCGAGTTCTCAGAAATTTTTCTCTAATTCTGTGGTTTCAGGCCAGCCGTTAACTAGACACTACCTTTCTTTTCCTGGCAAAGCCGATTATTGCCAGGATTACAGCCACAGCCAGCAGAATGCCCAATATGGTTATGGTTCTCTTCTTCTTGGCAATTTCATTATTCATCTTTTCTGTCAGATCGGCCATATCCTTGTTCAGAGAGGCGATCCTGGCTTTGTTCTGTTCATCAGACTGTTTGAGGGCGGCTTCGCTGGCCTTAAGGTTTTCGATCTCAGAATTCTTCGCCTGGATATCAGCTTCTTTTTCTTTGGCTTCGGCTCGCAGACGGGCAATTAGATTGTTCAGTGCTTTAACCTTCTTTGACGAATCGACTTCAGCTTTCTGGCTGGCAGCAATAAGGTCATTCTTTTCTTTTTCCAGGTCAGCCAACCTGGCCTTGAGAGAATTCAGATCGGTCTGGAGCTTGCCGTTTTGGGCCTTGACCTCATCCAGAGCCTTTTTGGTTTCAGTCAGAGATTGTTCAAGCTGGGCTTTTTCGTTCTCGAGGGTTGAAACCCTGGCCTGGGCTTTAGAAAGTTCATCTTCCACAGTGACCAGACGTTTCTTGGTGGCCTGGGAACAGCCAATCGTAAAAAAGATTATCAATAAGGATATGGTGAATAGGAGCCGAGAAAAAGATTTTCTTTTCATACCTCCTCCTTTTATAGTTGTTTTTATAAGCTCAAAAATGAGCACGGGCAAACAGCCACCCTTATTATTTAGCAATCAACAATAGCCTGTCAAACGAAATTCGACCCGGGCTAATATAACGCTTTTATATCATGAGAACTAAAAGCTCTTCTTTAAGATTATAGAGCATGCTGGGCCCAAAGAGCTACGTAAGCTGCTGTAAGAGGCACAATTTATTCATCTCCATAATCATCAATGTGATCATGTCGTTTAGTAAGGATTTGTTGATTGAAAAGGTGTGAGGTTGTAGGATAAAATTTATATACTTCTTGTATTTAGAGAATTATTTATGCGGATAGAAAGCTATTCTTTTGGGCGGCTGGTTATCGAAGGAAAGACCTATGCCGCAGACCTGATAATTGTGGGCGAGGAAATTTTACCCAACTGGTGGCGTCGAGAAGGACATTCACTTTGCCCGGAAGACCTGAAGCTGATTATCGAAAGGAAGCCTGAAATCCTGGTCATAGGCACGGGTGCCTATGGTGCTATGGACGTACCTTATGAAACAGAAAAGTTTCTGGAAGAAGAGGGGATAGAGGTAATCTGGAAACCAACAGGAGAAGCCGTGGACATATTCAACAGTATCTCTGGCCGCAAAAAGGCCGGCGCCTTCCACCTGACCTGTTAATTTTCAGCATTGGTCAGCTAAGGGATTTCAGCTTCGGGTAGTAATTGCTGTGCCGCACAAAGCGGAATACTCTGCCTGATTTATCGCGTTCAAATACCACTTCTTCTCCCAGGGTTTCATCATCGCGAAGGCGCCGGAAGATATCGCCTTCGATGTGCTTCAGAAGAGTAAGTCCCTGGGTGGGGTTATCTGCCGGCAGGCTGACCAGGGCTAGCTTTCCCTGCCAGGGGATAACCACCGTTTCGCCCCACCAGGGCTGGGCATCATAATAGCCGGCGTAATCTTCAAGGTTTACTGCTGGCGCTTTTGCTTCTGTCTTAGCGGCTGCCTTTTTCAGGATTTCTCGCATTCCCCTAGCGTATTTTTCCGGTTCGGTTCCAGAAGCGTTTATCATGACCACAAAGGCCTGTTTCTTGCCGGGGTCGATCATCAGGGTGCTCCGGTAGCCGGGACAGGAACCGCCATGCCCGACGATGGTTTTGCCATCCAGTTCATAAACGGAAAATCCCAGGCCCCAGGAAGTTTTCCAGTCCGGGTCCATCCAGTGCACGCGGTGCATTTCGCGGAGGGTATGGGCTTTAAGAATTTCCTCCCCGCCTTTGGCCAGGAGCCTGAACTGCCAGGAAGCAAAATTGGCCAAGTCAAGGACGGTTGAAGAAAAGCCGGCTGCCGGCTTGATTCCTTCAGCCTGGAAAAAGGGCAGCCTGTCCCTGGTCCCGTTTCGGGTCAGCGAGCTATAGCCCGTGGCTAGCCTGTTTCTCCAGTGCTCTTTTGGGAGATAGGGGCGGGTGTCATTCATCCCCAGAGGCTTTAAGATATTTTCCTGAACATATTCATCATAGGATTTTCCGGAGACTTCAGCCACAATCTCCCCCAGCAGGCTCAATCCCAGGTTGCTGTACTGAAAATAGGTTGATGGAGGATGAAGAGTTTTCTGGGCGCCGAGCTTTTCCTTTAGCTGTTCCCTGGAGGGAAAATGAAAGTCCGGCTTGCTCCAGTAGGGATAGTCTGATTCGCGCGGGAGCCCGGAGGAATGGGTCAGCAGGGAACGGATGGTTATGGGACCGCTGTCGGGGTACTGCTGCTTGATGTTGAACCATGGCAGGTAGTCGCCGACTTCGTCGTCAAGCCGGAGTTTTCCGGCATCGCGGAGCTGCATGATGGCCACAGCGGTGAAAAGTTTGGAAATAGAACAGATGCTGTAAATGGTCTCCGGCGTCGTCTTAACTTTTTTCTCTAGGTCGGCCAGGCCATAGGCCCTGGAAAAAATCACCGCCTGGTCTTCGACCACGGCCACGGACATTCCCGGGAGGCGTTCATAATCGCGCTGGGCCTCCAGCCAGATATCGATTAAACGAAGCGCTTCGAAATAATCAGCCTTATCAGTATTTTTCTCCTGTGCAAAGGGCAATTGCCAGGCTCCTAGTAAGATAAGCAGAGTTATAAAGCTGATCAGGAAGAACCTGTTTCTCATTTTAGCCTCCAATCCTATTTCTTACCAAACTGCTACCATTTAACTATAACCGGGGATTTTTATAAAGAAACAAAGTTATACATTTTGCCCCAATAATCAATTTTTTTATTCCTGCGTTTGAAACTATGCAGCTGATTATAGCCATATACTGCAAGATAATTATTATTTTATTGTTTCGCAAACTGTACTATGTATATGGCCAACTAATTGCTGAAAGCTTGCTTATTATTTATAGAATATCTTTTTTGGCATTTTATAGAATGCTGATTTATATATTTATATGGTTATAAGGAAAAACATCAGAAAGGAGGGGTAATGCTAAGAAAAAAGAAAAGCGGGCTTAAGCCAGAAGTTTTAGAAGGGGCCCCCTTGAGATATGCTCCTCAAAATGAGCTGGGGGTAGTTTTCCTTTTTGCTCATATAGCCAAAAGGAAAGGCTTTAGGATAGACGAGATTAGGCCAAGTTTTCCAGATTGTATTGCGTATAGGAATACGGGAAAAGGAGAGAAAGAGATAAGAATCGAGTTTGAGTATAAATCACGTAACTTCATTCAACAAGGCCATAATCCTAAGGCTTGTGATTGTATCGTATGCTGGGAACACAACTGGCCGGGTGTGCCTAAAAATATTGAAGTGATTGAGTTGAAGAAAGAATTTGGGCTTGGTTTCAATGTCTGGATTCAACCTGTAGGGGGTGAATTCAGCGATATCTTAGAAGAAACTAAACATGATTAACAGAATACTGGCCATATCTGTATGATATGATAATCAGAAGAAATCGAGATGTGATAAAACAATTAAAAAAATACGCCCTGGATAGATTATAGGAGGCTTGGTTTCTTCTAATTGGAAGAAAAAGAATATCACTGAATTTTAGATAAAAAAGATATTCGAACCATTCATTGTATTAATGCCTAAGGTTTTATTCACCTTTATTGTATATTAGTCTTGCTTAACTGATTTCTATTAAATAATAAAAGCAACTATGCCCGAATAAATTTTCTTTCAGATAGTCGCGGATAAGTTTTTCATATCTTTTAATAGAATTGTAAGCTTGATAAAAAAATGTTAGTTATAAAACATGCAGAACAATAGTTATCTTA
>JANLGB010000093.1:1593-2585 GCA_024653405.1 Candidatus Saccharicenans sp. | reverse complement strand
CAACTCTCTGGCGCTTCCGGGAATTGCTTCCCGTGCGCGGTGACGCCTATAAGCTTTCGCTTGGGGAAGGTTTTACGCCTCTCATAAGAGCTGCCCGGCTGGAGAATGAAGTGGGGCATAGCCCGATATATGTTAAGGAAGAGGGACTGAATCCAACTGGCTCTTTTAAAGCACGCGGTCTCTGTATGGCAGTATCCCGTGCCCTGGAACTGGGTGCTAAGTCTCTTTCCATTCCTTCGGCCGGGAACGCTGCCTGCGCCCTGAGCGCTTATGCTGCCCTGGCCGGACTTGAAGCTCATGTCTATATGCCCTCTGATGTGCCCAGACCTTTCATCAACGAATGCCGGGTGCTCGGGGCTCAAGTCCATCTGGTGGATGGTCTTATTACTGACTGCGGAAAAGCGGCCCGGGCCGACCTGGAAAAGCATGGTCGCTTTGATGTCTCCACCCTTAAAGAGCCATACCGGATAGAGGGCAAGAAAACCATGGGCTACGAACTGGCCGAGCAACTCGGCTGGAAGCTTCCCGATGTTATAATTTATCCCACAGGCGGCGGGACCGGACTGGTCGGCATGTATAAAGCCTTCGATGAGATGGAAAAGCTGGGCTGGATCGGTCCTGGACGCCCGCGTATGGTCACTGTTCAGTCTGATGGCTGCGCTCCCATGGTCAAAGCTTTTCACGAAGGGAAAGAGTTCGCTGAGCCCTGGCCCGATGCCAGAACAATCGCCGATGGACTGCGCGTCCCGGCCGCGGTCGGCGACTTCCTGATTCTTCGAGCTCTGCGCGAGAGCAAAGGCACAGCAGTTGCTGTTCCCGATAGTGAGATTCTTAAAGCCACCTACATTTTAGGCCGGACAACTGGAATCTGGCCAGCTCCCGAAGGCGGAGCCACTCTGGCCGCCCTTATCCATCTAAAGAGAAATGGCTGGATTAAAGAAGGGGAGTCGGTGGTCCTGTTCAACACCGGAAACGGGGCAAAATATTCCCGA
>JANLGB010000093.1:0-1583 GCA_024653405.1 Candidatus Saccharicenans sp. | reverse complement strand
GGATTAAAATTGAAAAAAGATCAAGTTATAATTGAAAAGGCAGGGAGAAGCATGATGGAAAAAGGAAAATTGTACGAAAGGATAATTGAACAGCTGAAAGAGTTGTTCCAGAAATCAGAGGATCCCGTTGCCAGGATGGCCACCATAAGTGCCCTGCTTTACCATAAGCTCGATTATTATTTTTGGTGTGGTTTTTACCTGCTTAAAGAGGGCGAGCTTATTGTCGGGCCTTACCAGGGACCCCTGGCCTGTCTCAAGTTAGCCCACAATAAGGGTGTTTGTTGGGCCGGAGTTAGAGAGAGACAGCCAATTATCGTGTCCGATGTCCACCGGTTCCCGGACCATATCGCCTGCGATGAGCGCAGCCAGTCAGAAATCGTGGTTCCGGTTTTCACCCCCGATGGGCGGGTATACGGAGTTATCGATGTTGATTCCGACCGGCTGGCCAGCTTTGATGAAACTGATGCCCGCTACCTGGAACAAATTGCCGCGATGATTTTCATGAAATAAGAAAAAGGGCTCAGATTAAAAGGGATTAACCGCAGGCCACCATGATGATCGAGTAGAAATTATTTTTTTGTTTATCTGGCTTTCCGTGACGCCTTGATGTTCAGGCTGGTTTGTTTTGCCCCTTGAATTAAGTTCACTGCGGGCCAGCAGTTCGCTTAATTATCACCAGGGTTCGGTCGTCATCAGGCTCCAGCCCCTCAGAAAACTTGTCAACCTCGGCCAGGATGAAGTCAATCATTTTATGAGCCGGCAGGTCAATGTATTGCTGGGTGGCTCTGATCAGCCTATCTTCCCCAAATTCCTCTTCGTTCTTGTTTCGACTCTCAGTTATTCCATCCGTATAAAGAATGGCCACCTCGCCGGCTTCGAGACGGGCAACACAGGGCTCGTACTCAATAGACGGGAACATTCCCAGGCAGAAACCGCAGCTTTCCAGCTTGGTTATCTGACCTTTCCGGTCGAGTATCAGCGGTGGATTATGACCAGCATTGATGTATTTAATTTCCCCGGTGTTCTTCTTCAACTCCAGCAGAAAAAAGGTGATGAAATTGCTGGAAGAAGAACTTCGATGGACAAAGTTATTCAACCGGCTGGCCAGGGCTTCTAACCTGTAATCGGGTCCGAGCTCGGCCTGAAGGGCTGCCCGCAATGAGGCCATGAGCAGAGCGGCGCTAACGCCTTTGCCCGAGACGTCGGCGATAACGATCGCCAGCCGCTCCGGGGTAATCTCAATGAAATCGTAGTAGTCGCCCCCGACCTGGTAGCAGGTCAGGTTATAACCGGCGATATCATAATTCTCGCACTCGGGATTCTTCCCGGGAAGCAGGTTCTTCTGAATCTGGGAGGCCAGGGCCAGCTCCCGTTCCATCTTTTCTTTTTCGATGGCCTGCTGGATAAGCCTGGCATTCTCGATTTTTATGGCTGCCAGGTTGGAAAGAAGAGTTAGCAATTTAAGGTCTTCTTCGGAAAAGCGCTCCAGATGAAGAATCCGGTCAGCGTAAATAACACCGATTATGACCCGGTTATTCCAGAGGGGAACACACATGGCTGAGTGAATATTAGACTGGATGATA
>JANLGB010000092.1:7815-8504 GCA_024653405.1 Candidatus Saccharicenans sp. | reverse complement strand
ATAAAGGGAGTCACATCTTTGAGCTGGGCAGCCGGGTAAAGCTGACGGAACCGCTCAGCCCGGAACTGGTTGAGATTGGGCTGGGCGTTATAGGGATTCCTGTGACGGCGGGCCAGGAACAGGGCCGTTTCCGATCGCGATTCGCCGACCGAATCCTCTGGCGATAACCTCAGATAGAGCAACTGGTCCTGGCGCCCGGCCAGCCTGGCCAGGAACTCGTCCAAATAACTGACGGGGTAGATATTTCTGAGCTTGAGTATTTCTCTGGCCCCGGGGTCGTCCAGGCTGTTGCCACCTTCCATCATTTTTTCCCTCTCCGTTTTCTGTGGAACAAAAAGAAAGCTGTCCCCGGTGGAGGGAATCATAACCAGGACGGCATTGGCGTCCTCTAATCCGGTAAAATAGTAAAAGTCGTTATCCTGGCGAAAATGTCCAGCCCCGGTCTGACCCGGACTGGCAAAAAGGATGATCACTCCCTGGCCCACCGCCTGCATCAGCGCCTGTCGGCGTTTCTCAAATTCGCCCGGGGTATAGGCAGCCGGGTTGGTAGCCTGGGCCAAGACCTGGCCACAAAAGGCCAGGGCCAGGAATAGCAGCCATAAGCTCTTTCTCTTTTCCATGTCTACCGTCCTAAGAGTAATTTTTCCGCACTTGTGAGTTTATTAAAATTATGGTCGCGCTGCAATTAG
>JANLGB010000092.1:0-7805 GCA_024653405.1 Candidatus Saccharicenans sp. | reverse complement strand
AACAATGGTCAGCAGAGTCAGGTCGGGCCTGGCCTGGCTTTCTCCAGCTTTGACTTATGAGCCCTTTTTATCCTTTAATACCGGTGACCAAAAAAAAATTCGGTCCGGGTTAAAATCTATGGCTACCGGCGGAGCCAAATTCCTGGTCACCGGCTTACCCGGTTCAGGCAAGACCACCCTGGTGGAAAAAATCATCTCCGGCCTGGGGTCCGAAATAAATATGAGCGGATTCATCACCAGAGAAATCCGGGTGGAAGGTCAAAGGCTGGGTTTTGAGCTGCGCAGCCTGGACGGCAGGCTGGCTACTCTCAGTCACGTCAACCTGAAAACGCCCCACCGGGTGGGCAAATACCGGGTTGACCTGGCCGGGTTTGAAAATTTCCTGGCCAGCATTAAATTCTTTGCTCCTGAAGTCAGGCTGGTGGTGGTAGATGAAATCGGTAAGATGGAGTGCCTGTCTGACCGGTTCCGGGAAATTGTCCTTAAGTTACTGTCAGGGCCAACCGCCCTCCTGGCCACCATTGCCCTCCACGGGAGCCCTTTTATGGAAAGAATTAAAACCAGTCCCGGAGTTCAGGTCTTTGAGATTTCTCCGGCTAACAGGGAGGACCTCGGTCGCCAACTTCTGGCCAGAATCCGGGCTAAGTTATAAAGCCTATCGGACTTTCTCCAGGGTCACGACTGGTCTTTCTTAAGTTATTCGATTTTGAGAATATTTTAAGAAGAAGAAAGAGAGGGGTGCCGCCGTGCACCCCTCTTTTCTAATTGAAGGAAGGGGGAATGGAAAGAAGGGCAAAGAAGGGCAAAAAGGAGGCATTTATAAATTTATGGGTGCGCTCATCGCCTAACTTAAAGAAACAGGGGGAGGAAGAGATTGGCTTATAATTCTGCCTGCTTAATCTCAATATCTTCCTCCCCGTACCAGCATCAGCATCTATATATAAAAACTGTCTATCGCTTTTTTCCGTTTCCTTCAATCTTCTGGCCATCTCACTTTACCCATAATATTATCAGCAAGATTTGTGCCAGGTTTCATCAAGGGGAGATTCCCTGTTGACCGGCCAGTTTCTTAAAAAAAATTAAAACTATCGTAAAAATTCTTTACGGGAAGCCTGCTAAGCTGTAATTCCTGGGAATGGTAAAGCCCGGATTCAAACCTGCAGACACGGGGCGAAGTTCTTGGACCTCATGATAACCAGGCTGCCCTGGGATACATCAAGGTACCGGGCCACCACCTGGCACTTGGCCTTCAGCAGAAAATAGAAAGGGCCCCGAAGCTGCTCCAGGCACTCAAAATTGCCCTGCCCTTTACTGATGATAAGGTCAGCTTGGCGGAGAAGGCCCTGGAATTTAGGCCAACATTGTTCATAAACGGTTCCCGGCGCCCGGCAACCAGAAGAGATCAGCTCGGCCACTAACTGAAGACCTGAGGCCCGGCCTTCTTCCAGGGTGGCGTCGTTGATGATCGGTTTTTCCCTGACGGCATAAATCATCCGCCGGCCAGAGAATTCTATGAACAGCCGGTCAAAGACTGTTTCCCCGGCATTATCTCCCAGGAAAACGATTGTCTCGGCCCGGTCAAGGTCAGCCCGGAGCAGTTGGTAGTCATCAATGGCCAGCGGTTGGGACTGGAGGAACCGACCATCCAGCAGCCAGTCCTCGCCGGAGTTAGCCCCAAAGTCAATGACGTTTCCGGCCAGCGATATTTCCAGGGCAGCTCGGAGCGGGTCGGGCGCCAATTGGGCCATATTTTTTAGGCCAGAATAGAGTTCCAGGGCCCTCTGGATATGTTCTTCCTTAAGCTTCTTGTAAGGGTCGGGATCGCGGCTGAACCCGGCTATCAGACTATACAGGTCCTCTGAAATTTCTGGTGGAGTTCGGTCAAAATCGGTGGCTGCCAAGAAAGCGCAGGCCTGGCGGGTCATTTCCCTGGTTGCTTGGTCACTGAGCCCCAGGACCACGGCTGTTCTCAACACCTGGCTCAGCAGGCAGAGGTAACACTCGGCTTCGGCCTTCATAGAGGCAGTTTAGCATGTTTGCCAGGAATTTTTAAGGAACAGGCAAACCAGCTTGAAGCCAAAGTAAGTTTCTGGCCAAAGGCCAGCAATAATCCAGGCCCGGGCGAGCTTAAAATTATTTCTCTATTATGTCCACGAAAAAATCAGCCCGGAAAGAAAATTACTGGAGGTATAGACTGGAAACCGAGTTTTCAGGATTCTCCGGCTTTGCTCTCAGCCAGGAGCTTATCTATGGTCTCAGTCAGGCTCTTCAGGTCCGGCGGCTTGATGAAGAACCGGTCTATTCTTAATTTTTCCAGTTCTTTTTTCTGAACCTGGTCGGCACAGGCTGAAATAATAATAATCCGCCCCTGGTAGCCCGACTGGCGGAAATCAAGCAGCATCTGCAGGCCGTTTTTCTGGGGCAGCCGGAGGTCAGCAATAATCATATCGACCGGGATCTTCTCAAAACGGGCCAGGGCTTCCCTGGCATCCCGGGCCAGGTAGACATCGTATTTTTCCGAAAGAAGTAGAAAAAATGTCCTCCTTATTGATTCATCATCATCCACAACCACTATTTTCTTATTAAGCATACCGACACCTGCTATCAGGATAAAGCAGGTTTTGTGCCAGATTGGGCGGGTAATTCAAGGCGGGATACTCAGAAACAGGTGAAAATTTTTAAGAAAGCTGCCAATAATCTTTGCAGGCTGTCAAGTTTTTTTACAGGCGGGCCGGCGGCCGATACCCGCAGTCTTACTCTGATGTTTCCACTTTCAGGTCGTAATCCTTGATCTTCTTATCAAGAGTGGGCCGGCTAATTTCCAGAATCTGGCAGGCCTTGGTCTTGCTGCCCCGGGTGGCTTCAAGCACATACTGAATATACCTCTTCTCTATCTCCCATACCGGCAACAGTTCCTTGGGCATCTGAAATTTTTCCTGGGCCTGGGTCCGGGCTGAAGGTTCAAACGGCAGATGTTCCTTTAAGATTACGTCCCCCTTGGCCAGGATGACAGCCCTGGTCAGGGCGTTTTCCAGCTCCCGGACATTACCTCGCCAGGGCTGGTTGACTAGGTAGTCCATGACTTCTGGCGGCACCTTCCGGACGTTTTTTTTGAGTTCCCGGTTGATCTTTTCCAGAAGATAGGCCACCAGGTCGGGTATATCCTCCCGCCGTTCTCTGAGCGGGGGCAAAGTTATTTCCACCACTTTAAGTCGGTAGTAGAGGTCTTCCCGGAATTTGCTCTGGTCCACCAGCTCCTTCAGTTTCTGATTGGTGGCAGCGATGATCCGGGCTTCGGTCTTCAGTATTTTTTCCCCGCCGACTTTCATAAAATCCCTGGTTTCTATCACCCGTAGTAACTTGGACTGAAGGTTGGGAGAAATATCACCTATCTCATCCAGAAACAACGTCCCTTTGCCGGCAATCTCAAATTTGCCCCTGGTCTCGCTGACAGCATCAGTAAAAGCGCCCTTGACATGGCCGAAGAGCTCCGACTCCAGCAGGGTGTCGGAAATGGCCGAGCAGTTGATGACGATGAATGGCTCGTCCCGGAAGGGGCTGTTGTAGTGGATGGCCTTGGCCACCAGCTCCTTGCCCGTCCCGCTTTCGCCCTGAATCAGGACATTGGTCCTGGTGTTGGCCACTGAACCAATCATTTTGAACACTTCCCTCATCTGGGGCGAGCGGCCGATGATGTTGTCAATCTGGTATTCTTTTTGCTTTTCCTCTATGAGGTAGCTGACCTTTTCCTCCAGGGCTTTCAGCTGGAAAGCCTTCTCCATGGTCAGGTCCAGTTCCAGGTAGTCCAGCGGTTTGACCAGGTATTCAAAGGCTCCGGACTTGATGGCCTCGACCGTGGTTTTCATGTCATCAAAAGCCGTCATCACCACTACGGCTGCATTCTTGTCGAACTGCTTGATCTGCCTGAGCACTTCCAGACCGTTGATATCCGGCAGCTTGACATCTAGCAGGGTCAGATCGGGCTGAAATTCTTTATAAGCTTCTAATCCCTCTTCCCCGGTCTCGGCCAGCCTGAGCTCGTAGCCTTTTTTCTTCAAGTGGGTGGCGATGGTTCGGCTGACCAGCGTATCGTCTTCAATCACCAGAATTCTGCTCATGATTTAGCCTCCTGTTTTTTCTCCGGGCAGGGCAGCCTAATCAGAAAACAACTCCCCGGTCCTTCCTTTTTGACCACCCGGATGGTCCCCCCGTGCTGGTCCAGCAAGCGCCGGGCGTTGGCCAGTCCCAAACCAGCTCCGGAACTCTTGGTGGTGAAGAAGGGCTCAAAAATATTTTCCCAGTCTTTTTCCGGTATGCCGCAGCCATTGTCGCTGACCCTGACCTCAAAGCAGGGTCGGCCTTCATCCTGATTTAATCGAAGCCCGATCTCGATTTCCCCTCCCTGGTCGACAGCTTCATAGGCATTGCGCAGAACGTTGATAAACACCTGGCGTAGTCTTTCGGCATCAACGTAGGCCGGATGCAGGCCCGGCTGGAAGTTTTTTTGAAGCTGGATACCTTTTTCTTTAAGGGAGGACTGCAGCCCCTTGACCGCTTCTTCCAGGATTTCCTCCAGAGAAAAATAATCTTTCTGCAGGCTGGAAGTCCTGGTATAACTCAGCAATTCCTTGATAAACTTCTCAATCTGGTCAATGCCTTCCTGAGCGATAGCCAGATGCTCTCTTTCAGTTTCATCCAGGACACTGCTCTCGGCCAGCTTCTGGATGTTAAGCTTGACCGAGGTCAGAGGGTTGCGGATCTCGTGGGCGATGGTGGCCGAAAGCCGACCGAGGGAGGCCAGCTTTTCAGCCTGGAGTAGCCGGCGGTTGGCCTCTTCCATCTGTTCCCGGGCTCTCAGCAGTTCTTCGGCCATGTCATTGAAGCTCTGGGTCAGGACCCCGATTTCATCAGAAGAGATGACCGGAATGCGATGGCTGAAATCGCCACGCGAAATCCGGCGAGTTCCTTCCACCAGGTTCTTAATCGGCCGGGTAATCCGCCGGGCCAGTAGATTGGCGCCCAGAACGGTCAGGAGAAAGGCAGCCAGCCCGAAGCCCAGGAGCACCAGCCTGGTTCTCTGGATACGGCGGTAGACATCCTCCAGTTTCAGACCGATCTTGACCGAACCCCACTTCTTATCAGAGCCGGGGATGAAGACCGGGACCTCAATTTCAATCACTTCCTGGACCAGGCCATCTTCAACCAGCCGGATGTTCTGGTAAAACACGTCTTCAGGGGAAACCTGACCGGCACAGCTGGTCTGGTTGATGATTTCGGCATTGTCGGCGATAGACTCGCTGACCACCACCGGCTTTCCTTCGGCATCGAAAAATATCACGTAAGCCAGGTCTTCCCTTATCAAGCCCGAAATATTCTCATCTATGGCCTCCAGGTCCCAGAGCACCAGGCGCCTGAGGTTCATTTCTGAAATGTACCTGACCATGACCAGGCCCCGCTCCCTTTTTTCCTGGTAGATGGCCCTGACTTCCCTGGTCTGAATGATATACAGCATTCCGAACATCATCAGCAAGATAATGACGGAGGTCCAAAAGACCAGCTGGCCATAGATTGAAATCCGGGGCCTGGGTATTTTGATCATCTGTCCATCCAGACATCTTTAAGGTTCAGAACCATAGACTCACCCGTCCGGGCTTTCAGATTCTTCAGGTAAGGCTGGTAAGCCAATCTCTGCTTGTGAAAAAAGAGCGGCAGAGCCGGGGTTTCTTCCTGCAGGATCTTCTCTATCTGCTTGAAAATATTAAGACGGCGGTCGAAATTAAGGCTGTTTTTTTGGGCTTCCAGCAATTCGTCCAGCCGTGGATTTTTATAATGAAAGTAGCTGCGGTTCAGTTCAGCTTCAGACTGAAAAAGAGGCTGGAGCACAAATTCCGGGTCGGGCAGGTCGGGCTGCCAGTCCAGGTAGAAAAGGTAAGGGGTTTTCTCCTGAGCCAATTCTTCCGGGGAAGACCGTCGTTTCCACTCGAGCTTTATCCCGGCCGGTTTCAATTCATCGCGCAAAAACTGATAGAGGTTCGGAATGAGGTCCTGGTTAGCCACCTCAAAGAAAATATTCACGGGGAGCGGTTTATCGGCCCGGCCCAGTCCGGCCGCCTCCAGGGTCTGCAGCACCCGACTGAGATTCTGATTTCGTTCTATACTTTCCGGAATAAAACCTGGCAGGAAGGGCGGAAGGTAGCTGTCCATGACCTGGCAGAAATTGGCCGTGGTCGAGGCCAGCCCGGCTAACTGCCTCCTTTCCAGGAAAGAGGGCAGTGCCCGGCGAACTTCCGGGTTGTCAAAAGGCGGAAGATGACAGCTATAAAACAAGTAGCTCAGCTGCAACAGGTTGCTTTCCAGGATCTGGTACTTATCCCGGGGAATCCTGAAGGTCAGGTAAGGCACCACCTGGATCTCGTTCTCAAAAAAATCATCCAGCCGGAACAGGGGGCTGATTTCCACCGCCTCGAGGAAGGGCTTGCGGGCAAAATAGTTTTCGTTCCGGGCGAGCCTGATGCCGATAATATCCAGCCGGGTATTCCGGAGCCAGTAATCAAACTTGAAGGGCCCGGCCCCGACCGGCTTGTCGAAAAACTTCCTTTTCTGCGATTGAACTGGCCCGGCCGGAAGAATCTTGGCAAAGTCGGCGGCCAGAAAATAAAAATTGGGAACGCCGGGCTGTTTCCAGTTAATCTCCAGGACTTTACTATCAACCACCCGCAGGCCGCTGACCTCGGAAGCCTGTCCGTTCCAGAACTCCTCACCCCCTTCGAGGCGGCTGGCAAACTGGAAAAAGACAGGCCGGGTTTTCAGCCGAAACAACCTTTCGTAAGTAAATTTAACATCGGCCGCCGTTACCTCCTGGCCGTTATGGAAAAAGGCCTGCTGCCTCAGGTAAAAGGTAACTTTCCGGCCGTTCTCAGCCACCGACCAGTAATCGGCCAGGCCCGGCAGGATGTTCAGATTCTGGTCCAGCCGGACCAGCCCTTCGTACAGGTGCTCGATTACCAGGGGATAACCATTTCCGGCCGGGTCCAGGTCGGTATTGAGGGTCGCGCCGAGCGGCCTGACCCTGAGCTCCCCTCCTGGTTTCGGCCGGGGCGTTTCCTCCTGGACAGCAGCTGCTACCAGGCCGGCCACCAGCAAGATGAGCAGGCAGAAAAGTCCTGTCCACAGGTCTGGCCTCGGGAATCGAGTCCGTCCAGAAATCGTCATCATCTATTAAATAATAACTTAATCTCGCCTTAAAATCACTCGGAAACCAAAGCCGGGCCGGCCAGAAGCCGACCACGGGGCCCGGGGCAACCGCAGCTCCGTCAGGACTGGCCCAACCGCCGGGCCACTTCTTGCACCCGGTTAAAAACCCGGAAGAAATTCTTTCCCCAGATTTTCTCTATGTCCTTCTGGCTGTAGCCGCGGCGCAATAATTCGACAGTGACGTTAATCATCTGGCTGACATCGTTACAGCCCCTGACTCCGCCGCCGCCGTCGAAGTCGGTGCCGATGCCCACGTAATCTACGCCCACCAGCCTGACCACGTGGTCAATATGGTCAACCAGGTCCTGGACCGTGGCCAGGTCGGCCGGAAACTTCCGGTTCAGCTCCTGCATCTCGTCCATGATCTTCCGCCGCAACTCCTCATCCTGGACATTTCGCCAGTTACCGTACTTGGCCCGGAACTCGGCCAGGGCCTTATCCCGCTCGGGATTAGGACGGGGTGTCTTGACATAGGCCGACAGGAAGCAAATCTGAACCACTCCCCCTTTAGCCGCCAGGGCCCTGATCATGTCGTCAGTCAGATTCCGGGG
>JANLGB010000091.1:1258-8512 GCA_024653405.1 Candidatus Saccharicenans sp. | reverse complement strand
GGATGCCACGGCGATGACCGGCAAACCCAGCCGCCGGAAGATGTGGAGATACGCCTCGTAATGGGCCTGATACTGCTTTTCCAGACCGGCCTTACCCACCATTTCTCCGGCCCGCCAGCGTTTTTCGGGTTGAGTTCTGAGTTCATCGACCGATACTTCCTGAAGGTAGCCAATCAGGTGAGCTCCCGTCTGGGCGAAAGGATAAAATCTCTTGGGTTCCACTTCCAGCTTGATTTCCGGGAATTCATCCTTCCTGGCTTCGATGATTGAAACTTCCTCCAGCTTCAGGTTGTCCTTGATGACGATGGGCTCAAAAGCTGGCAGAAAACGATAACGGTCTATCCGTTTTTTCAGGTCTTCCTGGCTCAGCCCCAGCAGCTGGCTGAGTTCCTGCAGCGTCCGTTCATAATCGCTGACGGCCTCCCGCACTAAGGACACCTTAAAGCTGGGAGCATTTTCAGCCAGGATGACCTTCTGCCGGTCTAAGATCAGTCCCCGCGGTGCCGACAGCGGGAATTCTCTGATGCGGTTTGCTTCAGCCATTTTCCAGTACTTCTGGTGGTCCAGCACCTGAATCTTCCAATAAAAAATAAGGCCCAGCAGCAACAGAGCAGCCAGAACCATCAGGGCCACCTTAGACCGCCTGATGGCTATGGTTAGATCTTCATAAATCCTGGCCATACTTACCCTTACACCGCCGGGTTGATTTTCTTAAAAATATTTATTATCAGGCTGGTCAGCAGGGCCGAGAACAGAGGTTGAAGATACAGGGCTGGTTGGCTGTAGAGCAAGCTTTTTCTGAATATCAGGAAATAAAATATGGCCCAGAAAAACAGCTGAAACAAGCTCATGATAAATAAAAATATAAACCGCTTATAAAAAGTACGGACATCCAGCCTCTGGCTAAGCCAGCCCGTGAGAAAGCCGGAAACGGTTAGACTCAGCCCGGCCAGGCCGAAGACTCCGTGGGACAGAGCATCCTGGAGCAGACCGGCACAGGTACCCATTACCGCTCCGTCCAGCTCGCCATAAAAAACGGCCGTAAAAAATACCAGAATGGCGAAGCTATTTACCAGCAAAACCAGGGCCGGTTCCAGCCAGCCCAGCAGGACATAAAGTCCGACCGCCAGAATCAACCCCAGCACCAGGACAAATCCCTTCCTGACCACCTCTCACCTCAGAATCGTTTCAGTATTTTTCAGGACGGCCACCAGCTTCAGGTCCCTGATATCAAAATAGGGCTGGACAACGATTTTCTTGAAAATACCTTCCCTGGTTGAAACCTGAATGATCCGTCCGACCTTGAGACCGGGTGGATAGACCCGGTCAAAGCCCGAGGTCTTGACTTCATCCCCCTCAATTCCTACCGGGGAACTGGCCATGACGTACTTGACCAGGCATCTCCCCTGCCCATCGCCTGAAAGAATGCCCATCATCCGGTCAGCGCTGGAAATTACCGCCACCCCGCTTTCTTCAGAGGTAACCAGCACTACCCGGGCTTCATGGAGGCCGACCGGCTCGGCTGTCCGGCCGACCAGGTTACCGTATTTATCGCAGACTGACAGATTCTTATCGAGACCATCGGCCGTACCCCGGTTGATGATGATCGAACGATAATAGTTGGAAGTATCGAAACTGATAGTCCTAGCCGGGACCACACTTCCGGCGATCAACTTCAGGTTTGCTTCCAGCTCGGCCTGGCTCAGGCTGAGCTTCAATTTTTCCTGCAGCAATTGGTTGGTCTGCCTCAGGAAAAATATCTCCCGGGCGAGCTCCTGGTTTTCCTTCTGTACTTGGTGCAGGTACCTAAGGTTATTCCAGCTCGAAGCTATCAGCCGGTAACTGTCGACAGCCGCCTTCTGCACCGGTGAAAACAGGCTGAATAATATTTTTTCCAACAGCGTCTGCTTGCTGCCGAGTGGAATCTGATAAGAAATCAGGAGCAGATGGAAAAATGCCAGCAATCCGGCTATCAGAAATCTATTTTTTAAGAGGCGGGTCGGAGACATCAAATCTCAGGTTCGCTCGTCACTCCAGCGATATTTTCTTCAACAGCTCGATATCATCCAGCAGCCGTCCGGCACCCATGACCACCGAGGTCAGCGGGTCTTCGGTGATGAACACCGGCAACTGAGTCTCTTCCCTGATTCTTTTATCCAGGTTTTTCAACAGCGAACCACCACCGGTCAGGATAATACCGCGGTCGATGATGTCGGCCGATAGCTCGGGCGGGGTTCTCTCCAGGGCAATGCGAACGGCGTTGATGATGGCTGTTACCACTTCCTCGATGGCTTCCCTGATTTCCTGGTCGTCAACCACAATTGTCCTGGGGATGCCCTCCCGCAGGTCGCGGCCCTTGATTTCCATCGTCAGTGATTCGTCCAGGGGATAGGCTGAACCCAGCTGGATCTTGACCTGCTCGGCCGTCTTCTCTCCAATCAGCAGATTGTATTTCTTCTTCAGGTACTGGACTATGGCTTCGTCCATTTCGTTGCTGGCTGTTCTGATGGAATGATTGAACACCACCCCGTTCAGGGAAATGACGGCAATATCGGTAGTTCCACCGCCGATATCGACGATCATGTTGCCGGTCGGTTCGGAGATAGGCAGTTCGGCCCCTACGGCTGCGGCCATCGGTTGTTCCACGATGTAAACCTCCGAAGCCTTAGCTCTCAGAGCCACATCCTTGACCGCCCTTCTTTCCACCTGGGTGATCCCGGTGGGAATGCCGATGACGATCCTCGGGCGGAGCAGAAAACCGCGGTTGTTCATGGCCTGCTTGATGAAATAATCCAGCATCCGTTCGGCAATTTCAAAATCAGCTATAACTCCATCCCGCATGGGTTTGATGGCCACCACGTTGTTGGGCGTCTTGCCTAACATCTCCTTGGCCCGGTTGCCGACAGCTTCAATTTTCCCGGTCTGTTTATTGATAACCACGATAGATGGTTCCTGAACCACAATTCCCCGGCCCTTCAGGTAAACCAGGGTGTTGGCTGTTCCCAGGTCCACGGCCAGGTCGCAGAATAAACGGTCTTTAATCCAGCTCCAGAGGTTCATGGCTGTCCTTTCTAGCCATTAAAATAACATAAGATTATTTAACACAAAATTACCGCAGTAGCAAATATTTATTTGCCCGAAAAGGGCAAAATTTGTCTTGACTTAACCTCTGTTTTTTTAATATACATAAAGAAAAAAATCGGAAAGGAGAGCCAGATGGATTACAGGCCTTATGTCCCGGAAAAAAACGATATGAAAGAATTCACCCTGCGGGCGCTGATTCTAGGTCTGATTATGACGGTTATTCTTGGCGCGGCCAACGCCTACCTTGGCCTCAGGGCCGGGATGACCATTGCTGCCACCTACCCGGCAGCGGTGATCGGCATGGCCCTGCTGAAGATAATGAGGGGCTCCATCCTCGAGGAAAACATTGCCAGGACCGTTGGCTCCATCGGGGAATCGGTGGCGGCCGGAGCCATCTTCACCATTCCAGCCTTCCTTATAACTGGAGCCTGGCTCAAGTTCAACACGGTTGATGCCTACATAAAGTCGACGGCCCTGATGTTTGTCGGCGGGCTGCTGGGCATCCTGTTCGTTACCTTCCTCAGAAGAATCATGGTGACTGACCCCGAGCTCCCCTTCCCCGAATCGGTGGCGGCGGCCGAGATACACAAGGCCGGCCAGAAAGGCAGCGCCGGGGCCAAGTTCCTCTTCCAGGCTATGGGAGTGGGAGCCCTGCTCTATGCCCTGGGCGTGGTGCAGCTGTTTGCCGCTTCCAAAGAATTCATCATAAAACTGGGCAAAATCGGCTCCAGCTTCGTCCGCCTGGGAGCCACCAAGGAGGCCCAGACCATCGGCACCGGCGGTCTGGTTAGTGTTTCCGGGCCCGGTATCTTCCCGGCTTACATCGGTGTCGGCTACATCATCGGTCCCCGGCTGGCTTCGCTGAACTTTGCTGGCGGAGTGCTGGCCTGGGGATTGTTTGCTCCTTTGCTGATGTATTTTCTCGGCCCGCATCTGGTAACCCAGTTCTATGGCCCGGGAGTGGCCATGTCTGACGTGGCCTGGCCGGACCTGGTGACCAACGTCTGGAAATTCATTATCAGGCCGATTGCTGTGGGCGGCATGCTGGTCGGCGCCGGCTATACCCTGTTCCGGATGAGGAAGAACCTGGGCGCCGGAATCAAGAGGTCAATCAGCGATGTCAAGAAAGCGGCTGAAAAAACCGAGGTTACTTCCAGGATTGAGAAGGACCTGGACAGCCGCCTGGTTCTCTTCCTGATGGCTGTGACCGTAATCCTGATGGTTTTCGTATACCGGATTTTCTCCGGCAGTTATCCCCCGGCTATCCTGGCCGCTGTGGTCATGGCTCTGGCTGGATTCTTCTTCGCCGCGGTTTCCGGTAACCTGGTCGGGACCATAGGTTCCTCCAACAATCCCATTTCCGGCCTGACCCTGTCGACCCTGATCATCGCCGGTCTGCTGATGGTCTTGATCGGGGCCCGGGGCACCAGCGGGGTGGTGGCCGTCCTGGGCGTGGCTTCGGTCGTCTGCGTGTCTTCGGCCGTGGCTGGTGAAATGCTCCAGGACCTCAAAGTTGGGCATATCCTGGGTGGCACTCCCTGGAAGATGCAGGTGGGCGACATCTTCGGTGTTCTCCTGGCCTCGCTCCTGCTCTACTTCCCGTTGATGATCCTGCATGGAGCCTTTACTTTCGGCAGCAAGGACCTGCCGGCCCCCCAGGCCGGGTTAATGGCCGCCATTTCCCAGGGAATCGTCGGCGGGGAGATGGCCTGGCCCCTGGTTATCGTCGGCATGTTGATGGGCTTCGCTCTGATTTTAGTCCAGGTGCGTTCACCCATGCTGGTAGCCGTCGGTATGTACCTGCCGCTGGAAACGACTTTCGCTATTTTTATGGGCGGCATGATCAAGGGAATCCTCGACCGGATGGTAGCCAGACGCCAGCTCAACCCGGCTCAGAAAGCCAGGGTCGAAAATGTCGGTATCCTGCTGGCCGCCGGGCTGATTGCCGGAGAAGCCCTGACCGGCCTGGTCCGGGCCACCTGGAAATTTTTCTTCCTGCAGAATATTGTCGGCCGGGATATTCCAGTTATCTTCAAGAACCCGACTTACCTGGGTGGCCTGGCGGTGCTGGTGCTGATCGGCTTCTACCTTGTAGCTGTGCCTCTGAAAAATGCCGGTGCCCCGGACGAACCTCCGCCACCCTCGGCCGTAATTTAAGGTTTAAGCGGATTGTTCGGGCCGGAGGTTGTCTAAAGACCCGGCCTGGACTAAAATAACTTCATGGCAGTGCTGGAAATAATAACCATCGGGCATCCGACTCTATCGGCCAAAGCTCGCCCGGTGGAAAACATCAATCAAGAAATCGTAGAGCTGGCCAGGAAGATGGTGGAAACCATGCACCAGGCCCCGGGTATCGGCCTGGCCGCACCCCAGGTCAACGTCAGTCTCAGGTTGATAACCGTCGACCTGTCGGTCGGGGAGAACAAGGATGACCTGATCGTTATGATCAACCCGGAAATAATTGAAGCCGAGGGCGAACAGATCGGAGAAGAGGGCTGCCTGTCGGTGCCGGGAGTAAATGAAAAAGTGGTTCGCCCGGCTCGCCTCCTGCTCAAGGGCTACAACCTCGACGGCCAGGAAATCAAGCTGGAAGCCTCGGACCTGCTGGCCAGGGTCTTCTGTCACGAGATTGACCACCTGGACGGCAAGCTGTTCGTCGACCGTCTTTCACCACTAAAAAGGCGCCTGGTAATGAGCCGCTTGAAAAGGGAGCTGGCCAGAGGAAAAAGCTGATGAGGATTGTCTTCTTCGGCAGCCCGGCCACGGCTCTGCCAGCCCTGAACGCGCTGCTATCTGCCGGGCATGAAATCAAACTGGTCATCACCCAGCCCGACCGGCCAGCCGGCCGTGGCCAGAAATTGACCCCTCCGGCAGTCAAGGTGTATGCCGAAAATCATGGGCTGCCCTTCCTGCAGCCGGAAAAAATCCGCAAGGACGAAAAAGCCCTGGAGTTAATAAGAGAAGCCCGGCCGGAGGTCAACGTGGTGGTGGCTTACGGGCAGATTATTCCGGCCTCCATCATTTATCTTCCGCCCTGGAAATCACTCAACATTCACTTCTCACTGCTGCCTAAATACCGGGGGGCGGCGCCGGTCCAGTGGGCCGTTCTTAATGGTGAAAGGTTTACCGGAGTCACCATCTTTCAGCTGAATGAAAAAATGGACGAGGGACCGGTCCTGACCCAGGAAATGGTGGAAATACTCCCGCGGGAAAATGCCCCGGAACTGGAAACCAGGCTGGCCCATATCGGGGCCAGGTTGCTGCTCGAGACTCTGAAAAATATCAACCGGCTGGAACTGCGGGAACAGGACCATTCCCTGGCCACTTACGCCCCCAAATTGACCAAGGACCAGGGAAAAATAGACTGGCAGGAACCGGCTGAGGTTATTGACCGTAAGGTGCGGGCCTTAGTCGGCTGGCCTGGAGCTTTTACCTTCCTCCAGGGCCAGCGCCTGGAAATCACCAACGGCCAGGTCACCCAGGGAGTAATGCCTGAGGCCAGGCCGGGAGAAGTTGTCCAGATTGACAAATCCGGAATTTATGTTTGTTGTGGCCGGAGAACTTTTTATTTGATAGAGAAAGTGAAACCGGAAGGCAAAAAAGAAATGTTAGCTTATGCTTTCTCGCTCGGGGGGAAAGTCAAAGTCGGTACCTGTCTCGGCCAAGAGTTCCCGAGAAATTAGTTCTTAACCCTTTTTTTATTGTTTCTATTAGTGAAGATTGGTAGAAAAGGCTATTCTTCTATGATGTAGTGAATGGGGTTGATGGGCTTACCGTTCAGGTGAACCTCATAGTGGAGATGAGGACCGAGGGCTTTGCCCGTCTTACCAACATAACCAATAACCTGTCCCCTGGTCACCTTCTGTCCCGATTTGACTGCGGCTTTATTCAAATGCCAGTATTCGGTGGAAAAACCGCTGCCGTGGCTGATGGAGACGAAGTTGCCTTTATATTTGTCAAAACCAACCCGAACCACTACCCCGTCAGCCGTGGCCACTACCGGGTTATTCAGGTTGGTGGCAATGTCCAGCCCGGCATGAAAAGCATTCCGTCCGGTAAAAGGGTCAATCCTCGGTCCAAAGGAGGAAGAAACCCAGCCCACGGTCGGCCAGATGGTGGGAGTAGTGGCCAGTACTGCAGTCTGGCTCTCAAAGAAGTGGAACATATAGT
>JANLGB010000091.1:0-1248 GCA_024653405.1 Candidatus Saccharicenans sp. | reverse complement strand
CAACGGCATCGGCCCTCTGTTTTATGGCCTGGAGAGCACCCGGCTCGATGTTCCTGGTCTGGGTAGCCCGGCCCAAATCGGCCCTTTCACCACCGCCCAGGCCTGGCTCGCCTTTTAAATTCTCGGGAGATTGCAGCCCGGCCAGAACATTTATTTTCCGGGCATAATCTTCAAAATTGCTGATGGTCTCTTTCATCTGGGCAATGGTGTTTTCGTAAGTGGCAATAGTTTCCTTCTGCTGGGCGGTCTCTTGCAGCAGCTCCCGGTAGCGGGCCTTGGTCATGGTCATGGAAAAATAATCCAGCAGAAAAAAGACGAAAAGGATCAGAAACGACACGCCGGCTCCGACCAGTAGCCTGACCGCCTTCTGGGAGATATTTATGGTGCGGAAATTCGTCTTCCAATTAGGAACAATAACGATTGATATAAATTTTTTAGCCATTTCTAATCCTTATGTTTAACACATTCTGTCTTTTTCTGTCAACCTTTTATTAAAATTTGCCAGTTTTTTACTCAATCACCTTGAAGATTACGTCATGCTCTCTAACCGGCATATCCACCTTGAAGGCCACTTCTTCCCCGGCCCGGGCCTCTTCCACCGGCTTATGCTCAATCTGCATTGACTCAATTTTCTGGAAAAAATCTGTACTGTGTCCCTTGATATGAACGACATCACCAATCTTGAGCCCTCTTCCCGATATCTTGGCCACTCCCACCTGAATCTTCGAAAAATAATGGGTGATTCGGCCTACTTCTACCTCCTCCATTTTTCCCTCCTTATAAATTTGTCTAAAAAATATCAAAAAAATTGAATTTTAGCAAACAAATTCTTATCCGCCACAGAGGACCGAGCCCCCGTTGACATTCAGGATTTCCCCTGTTATATGAACCGCCAGGTCAGACACCAGGAATAAAATGGGACCAGCAATGTCCTCCGGTGGGGGGATTCTTTTAAGGGGAATCGACTGCCTGACTTTTTCCCTGAATTCTGGGTCGGCGAAAACCTCGGTGCACATGTCCGTATCCACCCAGCCCGGAGCCACGCAGTTAACTCTGATATTAGCGAGAGCCAGTTCTACGGCCAGGGACTTGGTCAGGGCCAGCAGGGCTCCCTTGCTGGCAGCATAGTGAGAATGGAAAGGCTCTCCCCTGACCGCGGCAGTGGAAGCCACATTGACTATCCAGCCCTGACCCTGTTTTTTCATCCAGGGCACCACGGCGTTGGTGGCATAAAAAACCCCGTCCAGG
>JANLGB010000090.1:6868-8553 GCA_024653405.1 Candidatus Saccharicenans sp. | reverse complement strand
GGCGAGGAGTTTGGCGGTAAATCGGTGGAGAAGTTAGAGTACCTGAACAAGAAAGTCTTTTGGCCACTTAAGGCCGAGTTGCTTCATATACCAAAGGGCAAGAAAGAGTATCAGGCTTTTGTGGAACGGTCGCACCAGACCGATGATAACGAGTTCTATATCCCACAGATAGAGCGTTGTGCAGACCTGAAGGAGTTTTACTTCAGAGCCTTAAGATGGCAGTTTATGTATAATACCAAGCGTCATCACTCAACGCTGGGGATGACACCGTACAGGAAGCTGAGGATGGAACGAAACCTCTCAAAGTTAGTGGCCATTTTCCCAGTGATCCAGCTGGAAAAACTTACTGACCTCTACCCGAAGCTCTTCCCTCAACCTGGATACCATGTATTAGCCAAGGACCAATTTAGTCGGAATGGATTTTATTAATTGGAGTTAGATGAACTTTTTTTTTGCCGGCAAATAGGCTAAAATTCAGGGGAATGAAAAAATTGCTGACCGTGGCCCTGCTCTTTGGCGGCCGCTCGGCCGAGCACGAGATTTCCATCATCTCCGCCCGGGCCATCCACCACAACCTGGACCGGAAAAAGTACCGGCCGCTGTCCATTTATATCACCAGGCAGGGTCGCTGGAAACTGGTGTCGTCGCCTGGTGCGCCCCCGGCTGAGCTCCGCTCCGGCCACAGCTTTTCTTTTTTGCCCTGGGACAGCCGGGCCGGCCAACCGGCCGTCAGAGCCGATGTCTACTTCCCGGTTCTCCACGGACCTTACGGCGAAGACGGCACCATTCAGGGGCTGCTGGAAATGGCCGATGTCCCCTACGTCGGAGCCCCGGTTCTGGCCTCAGCCCTGGGCATGGATAAAGCCATTTTTAAGAACCTGCTGAGCCGTCTGGGCCTGCCGGTAGTCCCCTATCTCGTTGTCTATGAAGAAGACTGGAAGGAAAACCACCGCCAGGTTGAAAAACAGGCCCTGGCCGAAATTGGCCTGCCGCTTTTCGTCAAGCCGGCCAACCTGGGCTCATCGGTGGGTATTTCCAAGGTTAAAACCCGAAAACACCTGGCCCCGGTCATCAGGCTGGCCTTACGATACGACCGCAAGATTCTGATAGAAAAAGCTATCAGCGGACGTGAAATAGAATGCAGCGTCCTGGGCAACGAACGGCCACGGGCCTCCCTCCCGGGCGAGGTTATTCCCCACCGGGAATTCTATGATTACGCCGATAAATACCTGGAGGGCAAGACCCGCTTCCGGATTCCGGCCGACTTGCCGCCCGGGCAGATAAGGCGCTTCCAGGAACTGGCCATAGCCTCTTTCAGGGCCATCGACGCCTGCGGCCTGGCCCGGGTTGATTTTTTCCTGGAGAAGGGAACAAATAAAATCTATATCAACGAAATCAATACCATCCCCGGCTTTACCGAAATCAGCATGTACCCCAGGCTCTGGGAAGTTAGCGGCCTCAGTTTTTCTCGACTTCTGGACCGGCTGATCACCCTGGCCCTCAAGCGCCACCAGAATAAAAAACGCTGCCTGGAAAGAAGCTGACCCATGGGTAGAATCCTGGCCATTGATTATGGAGACCGCCACCTGGGACTGGCCCTGAGCGACCCGTTACAGATAACCGCCCAGCCTTTCGGCACCTATACCCTCCAGGACGACGAAGCTAAAAACCGGGCTTTCTTCCAG
>JANLGB010000090.1:0-6830 GCA_024653405.1 Candidatus Saccharicenans sp. | reverse complement strand
AAACTGGTGGAAGAGAAAAAAATAGAAGAAATTGTCCTGGGTTGGCCCCTGCGGATGGACGGGAGCGAGGGCCGGCGGGCAGATATCACCCGGGAATTCTCCCTCTGGCTGGAAAAGGTTACCGGTAAAAAAGTTATTTTCTGGGATGAAAGGCTGACCACTCAGCAGGCCCAGAGAAAAATGGAAGCCTTCAAGGGCAGCCCCAAGGAAAAGAAGCAAAAAGAAGACCAACTGGCGGCCGTTATCATCCTGGAAGCTTATCTTGATAAGAAACGCCATGATGCCGATAACACCCAGGAAAATAGTTGATCTGGTGCTGATACTTCTGGCAGCGTCCAACATCGGGCTGGCTTATTACCTGGCCCGGGCTATGACAGCCGAAGCCCCGGCGGCCGCCACCACCGTGGTGCTGGTAGAAAAGGGGCTGGGCCCCGCGAGTATCGCCCGGCTGCTGCAACAGAACCAACTCCTAAAACACCCGAGAGCTTTCCGCCTGGCTTATTCACTCTACTATTCTCCTCGCTTCTTGATAGCCGGAGAATACAGCTTCGAGCCGCCGCTCACCGCCCGAAAAATCATGCAGCAAATGGTAGCCGGGAAAGTTTTACTTCATCCCATCACTATTCCGGAGGGCTTGACCTTCCAAGAGATGGCCCGTCTCCTGGAGGCGAAAGGATATTCCTACCAGGGTTCTTTCCTGGAAGCTTGCCGGCAGACCGAATTGATTGCCGACCTGGATCCCAAAGCTGGAAACCTGGAAGGCTACCTTTTTCCCGAGACCTATCATTTCAGCCGTGGGGTCAGCGCCGGGGAAATCGTCCGGGCCATGGTCAACCTGTTCCGCAAGAATTTCGGCCCGGAAGAACTGACCCGCTCTGGCGAACTTCAAATGACCGTCCGGGAAATCGTCACCTTGGCCTCGTTGATTGAAAAGGAGACTTCCCGGGAAGAAGAAAAACCCCTGGTCGCAGCTGTTTTTCATAACCGCCTGCGCCTGGGCATGAAACTTGATTGCGACCCAACCATAATCTATGCTCTGAAAATGGAAGGCCGCTTTGACGGCAACCTGCGTTTGAGAGACAAGAGCCTGCCCTCGCCCTACAACACCTATCTTTATCCCGGTTTGCCCCCCGGTCCCATCTGCAACCCCGGGCTCTCTTCAATCCGGGCCGCCCTTCATCCAGCCCCGGTCGATTATCTCTATTTTGTCTCCCGCAACGACGGCAGCCATGTTTTCAACCGCTCTTTCCAGGAACACCAGAGAGCTGTTTTAAAATACCAGTTGAAAAATGGCAGGCGTTTAAGGTAAAATGAGGTCGGGTGTTATAAGAATTATTTATTTTATGATGTAAAATTAATTTACACAAAAGAGACAAATTAGAGATACCATCAGAGAAGCCCAAGAAAAAATCCCCTTCTTAGCTGGCACAATTTTTGCAGTTAAGAAGTTGGTGAAATGAATAAACAGGAGGAAAGATGAAATTTAAGAAATTCTTCGCCCTTTCCCTGGTTCTGATTCTGATGCTGACCTTAGCTTTTAACCTGGCTCAGGCCGAGCCCCAGAAAAAGGATCAGAAAAAAGACCAGAAGCAGAAAACCGCCCTGCCGACAGATGTCAAGGCCATGCTGGAGCAGGGTCTGGCCACCAGGCAGGTAAAACCAGACCTGCCCTTCACTTTTTCTGGTCATTACATTCTCCCGGCCAAAGGGACCTACATCGCCATTTTTGTCACCCGGATTAAGAATGCCGACCTGGAATACGCTCCGGCTCAATCGATCAGTTCTGGTGACAGCTTCCAAACCGAATCGGATATTTTCTTCCAGATTTATCAGAATGATGGCGCCACTCCCAAACTGATAACAGAGAATAAAGCCTATGGTCAGTTTGCCATTCCGGCCAGCGATTACAACCCCGAAGGCGAAAGTTATTACTACCTGGGCTACCCCCTGCCGGCTGGAAAATACATTCTGGCCGCGGCTCTGGGTAACAGAAAAACCAAGAAAATCGGTTCCACTTATTATGAATTTGAAATTCCCCGGTACGAAGATGCTTATAAGAACGGACATATGGACACCACCAGCCTGTTGGTGCTGAAGAATTACGAGCAACTGGATACCCCGGAAAATTTCCCCAACTTCCACAAGGACTATTTCGGCTGGATGATCCTTAAGGCCTATCCTTACACTGAGATGAAGTTCAAGCCTAACGAGCAGCCCACCCTGATGTTCATGATATTCGGCACAAAATTCAACGAGAGCCAGAAAACTTCTCTGGAAATCAACTTTGATATCCGCAAAGGCGATACCAAGATCGTGGCCTTCACCCCGATGACCTATGAGTCTCCTTTCATCGAGCAACCCATTCCCATCCCGGCCGCCAAGCAGGTTAAGGTAACAGATGATAAGGGAGAAAGAATTGAGACCCGTCCGCTCGAAGCTGGCGGTTATGAACTGGTCATCAACATCAAGGACAACCTCGGCGGCACAACCCTGGAAAAAAGAATTCCCTTTGAATTAATCGTCGAGTAGAATAGATAAGTTATCAGCAAAGCCAAAGGCAGCCGCTCCGAGCGGCTGCCTTTTTCATTTTAGGTGCAACTTGAAAGGGCCAGCCGCAGATAAGGGGGAGGTCAAACAGAGCCCTCTTCCATCCCGTTATCAAAGTTTAAGCCAGACCTGACCGGGCCTGGCCAGATTTTATCAAAGTAATGACTAAATTGAAGTCTTTTTATTTTTTCAAATACTCCAGCAATTGCCGGGCTAGGGCGGCTTTTTCATGCTGGGGAGCCAGTTCTATGAATTTCTCCAGGCTGGTGATAGCTTCTTCTTTTTTATTGTGGCTGATGTAGATGGAGCCGAGCTGGAAATAGGCTTCGGCATAATCGGGTTTCAGGCTTACTGCCATCTGAAAATGGCCCTGGGCTTCTTCGCTCTGGCCGATGTTGACCAGGCACACCCCGAGGTTATAGTGGGCATCGGGGTCGTTGGGACTCAGACTAACCGCTTTCCGGTAATAACCGGAGGCTGCTTCGAACTCTGACTCGCGGGCCAGCAGCTCTCCCATTTCTTTGTTGGCACTGAAACTATCGGGATTGAGTTCCACAGCCTTAGCGAAAGCTGCCCTGGCTTCGACCAGCTTGTTAAGCTTCTTGTAAGCCAGTCCGAGGTTAAAATGATAAGCCCAGTTATTCGGACTCAGGCCGATGGCTTCCTGGAAACCGGCCACCGCCTTTTCATAATCCTGCTTGTTATAATATTCGTTGGCCTTGATAAAGGCTCTGTCGGCTCCGGACAGGCTTTTCATGGCCTGTTCGTCGGCTGTTTCCAGCTTGATTACTTCCAGGTTGGCCTCACCGTCAATCTCAACATGGACTTCAAAGGTTTTGGGCAGGAAACCGTCTTTCTTAATTGTGACCTGGTAATAGCCAGGATAAATCCCGACCTGGGTAAACCGGCCGTCCTTGCCGGTTTTCGTTTCGTACTTCTGGCTGGCCAGGCGGGTGGAGACAATAGTCACGGCGGCTTTATCCACCGGGTTGCCCTGGGAATCAACCACCGTTCCCCGGACTTTGCCCCGAACCTGGGACAGCCCGTCCAGGGAAAGAAGACATAATAAAAATGGAAGCAAAAACAGGGAGATTTTCATTTTACTTAACTTCATTGCTGACTCCTTTGTCTGACGCTCTGAAATCCAGCATTTCAATTATCCAGAAGCAGTGTCTTGCTCTCAAATCGGACCGAGTCTTTATTATAGCCTTTTATTTGCTCTTTTTTAATTCTTCCAGCCAGGATTTTATGGTCGGCTGGTCCGGCAGAAGGGCCAGGGATTTTTCTAGAAATCTTATGGCCTGCTCTCGCTCTCCCAGATTCTGATAAACCTCAGCCGCCAAGTTAAGGACGCTGATTTCCGTGGCTTCGGCCAACAAACCGTCAATGTAGGTTCTGGCTGCCGGCCAATCTTTCAGCCTGGCGTAATTCAGGGCGATGACCTTGGCCGCTTCCCGGTTCCTGGTGGCTTCATAAACTCTTAATGCGGACGACAGAGAAGCCCTATAATCCCCGAGGCCAAACAGCGTCCGGGCCAGGAGCAAGCGGCTTTCCGGCTCATCCTGGCCAGCCAGGATGTTTTCCAGGATTTTCCTGGCCTCCTGGTAATTACCTTTAATAAAATGCTGGGCGGCCAGCATTCTCAGGAATTCCAGCGACGGCCTCGGCTGGTGCACCCGGCTGAAGACCCAGGGGGCAGTCACCGCCGGTTGGGACAGCACAATCAAGTTTTCCCGGACAATTTCGACTGTCTGGTTCTTATCCAGCAGCGATAATTCTACCCGATAATATCCGGGCTTGACCTGGCTTAAATCAACCGCTTCCAGATTCAGAGTTCCCCCGGCCGTCAGCAACTCCCGCAGCAGCTTTGTCCGGCACTCCGGGTTGTTCGTCGCATCCAGGCTTCTCAAACAGAGCTGCACTCTGGCTTCAGTTGATAGCCCATCTGAGCTTAAAAGCCGGCAGTACATCTGGAGCTTTTCTGAGGGGGAAAATTCATTGCGGGCGCTGACTAGGTATTCCTGGCCATCAAAAGAGAAGGCCTTCACCCGGCCCTGGGGAAGAGGGCTGGCGGCATGGTATAGGATGAGCGGGCTCAGGTACTTAACAGCACCGGGCCCCGGTATATTCAGGCTGGTTTCCCAGGAGGTGAAATCCCGGGCAGTTTTATTTTTCAGCAGAATCAGCAGCTTGTATTCTCCCGGGAGGACCGGGAAAAGGTCCTGGAAGGCCAGTCTCTGCCGGGCCCTGGTTTCAAACTGCTGTCGGTTCACACGGAGTGGCACCTCTTCGGTCCGGCTAAAGACCGGGTTGCCGTTCAGGTCCTCCAGCCTGACGGTCAGCTCGTAAATGGCAGAATAGACCCCGCCGGTTTCAGCAAAATTGATCCGGTCAGGCTCAATCGTCCAGTGCACGAAATAATCCTGGCCTTCAGGCCAGACCCAGGCCAGGGCGCTGGAGGTTATGAAATTGTGGGAATAATCTACTTCCACCAGATCTTTGTAACTCAGGTAATTTCTGGCATAAGCCGGAGAAAATTTTTTCTCCGGGAGCGATTTGATGGTTGCAATAATGGTCTGGGAGCTGAGTGATCCGAACCCTTCCTGGCTTTCTTCGGGCAAATAGCTCAGAGCGGCTTTACCCAGTTCGGCATTGATGGCTTTGATTATATCCAGGGCCTTGCTCCGGGTCAGCTGAGTGGAAGATATCGAGGGAATGACCAGCTTTTCCGGACCTTCGACCCCGGGGTAGTAAAGGCGGTAATCCCCAGAACCCTCGGGCTGGTAAAAAATCAGGTAAAAATATCCGGGCAGTCC
The DNA here is from genome assembly GCA_024653405.1 of Candidatus Saccharicenans sp. Taxonomy (GTDB): domain Bacteria; phylum Acidobacteriota; class Aminicenantia; order Aminicenantales; family Saccharicenantaceae; genus Saccharicenans. The sequence continues at coordinate 1,467 of JANLGB010000090.1, read as the reverse complement.
GTATTTCGGGTCACCCTGGTAAAACCACAGCTCCATCGGCCAGATATCCGACTGGGTGGCAAAAACCTGACGCTCTCGGGGTTTGCCCAGCAGAAGATAGTAATAGCCGCGTTCAGTCAGGCACCCCCTTTTGGAAGAACCGATACTGAAATACCTGTCGGCAAAATGAACCCGTTCCAGATACTCCCGGTAAAATTCGTTCTCACTGGTATCGGGGTTGGGGTCCCGGACCTTCCAGAAAAGATTGATGAACCGGTCGCGTTCCTGGTCGGTCTTCAGCTTAAAGAAGACCTCTTTTTCGGTCTCAGTAATAATCGGAGTAACAATCTCCAGCCAGTCTCTCTGGGCCGCGGTCAGGTTATTAATAGCCTCTTTTTGTTTCTGGCCCGGCGCCGGAGAGGCCAAAAAAAGGCTCCAGAATAAGAAACCCAGGATCATAAATAGTCTTATCAATTTTGTTGAATAGCTTGATCGATTAATATGCATAGCTCGTAACCACCTACAATCCTCTTCCGGTTTGAGTTTGGCCGGAACCTGAAGCCCTGTCCCTCACTGATCAGGTCCTCAGTGATGAGATATTATTTTATCAAATTCTGGTAGATTATTCTTCATAACGATTAATAGCAGCGCCAGGTTCAGTAAGCTCCTTTCCTTTCATTATTGATAACTATGACAGAGAAATTTGGTTTCCCCTGCCTATATTATATTTTGTTGACCACCCATAAAATAATTTTGCGTCTCTAAGGCTCGGGCGGTGGTCAATTTCTAAGTAATTTTGTTTTCACCTTATCCGTTTTTTTGGATTAAAGCCGTCCAAATAATTGGATAATCTTGCCTGCAATTATTTTCTTTTCTAATAACTATTTGATTATAAATTGTTTAATAAATTGCTCGGCCTGGCATAAAAATTGCACTACTTAAAAAGATGGATAATGTTATTTTATCTATAGCTATGTAATGGGAAGGGCAACTTCAATCTAAGGCCAAAAGGAGGTGAGAAAACAAGAGAGACTAATTTTTTTGGTTTATTAAGGACAAGGAAAATGTTCATTTTTCGAAAGGAGGAGAAAAATTGATTAAAAAAGTTTTCGTTCCCCTTTTAGTCATCCTGTTCCTGGCTCCACTGGCTTTCTCCCAGTCACGTGAAACTGGTGCCATAACCGGAACGGTAACCGATGAATCAGGTTCGCCCCTTCCCGGTGTGACCGTGACCATTACCGGTCCCGCTCTGATGGGCACCAGGTCTTCGGTGACGGATGCCAGGGGTGTCTATCGTTTCCCCGCCCTGCCCCCAGGAACCTACACTATCAAAGCCGAGCTCCAGGGTTTCCAGGACGTGGTGAACTCCAATATCCGTTTGACCACAACCACAACCCTGACCATTGACCTGACCATGAAACAGGCCGCCCTGGAAGAAGAAGTGACAGTTGTGGCCAAATCGCCCACGGTTGACGTCAAATCGACTGA
>JANLGB010000008.1:6896-21565 GCA_024653405.1 Candidatus Saccharicenans sp. | reverse complement strand
TAGAACCGGTAACCAGGGTTGAAGGACACGGCAAAGTTACCATTCGCCTGGATGATAACGGACGGGTCTCACAGGCCCGCTTCCACGTGGTGGAATTTCGCGGCTTCGAGCGCTTCGTCCAGGGCCGGCCCTACTGGGAAATCCCGGTGCTGGTGCAGCGCCTGTGCGGCATCTGCCCGGTCAGTCACCACCTGGCCGGAGCCAAGGCCATGGACGTGATTGCCGGCGTTCCCCCCGAAAAGCTAACTCCGACAGCTGAAAAAATCCGTCGCCTGATGCACTACGGGCAGATACTCCAGTCGCATGCGCTGCACTTCTTCCACCTGGCTTCGCCCGACCTGCTGTTCGGCTTCGACGCCGACCCGGCCATCAGGAACATCATCGGGGTGGCCAGATTCCATAAAGAAATTGCGGTCAAAGGAGTTATCCTCAGGAAATTCGGGCAGGAAATAATCAAGGCCACCGCCGGCAAGAAGATACACGGCACCGGAGCCATACCGGGCGGGGTCAACAAAAACCTGACTCTGGAAGAAAGAGATACCTTCCTGAAATCCCCCGCCCCTTATAACATCGACACCATGATTGACTGGGCCCAGGAAGCCATCCAGCTGTTCAAGAAATTGCACCGAGAAAACAAGGACATTCTGGATAATTTCGCCCATTTCCCTTCCAACCACCTCAGCCTGGTGCGTAAGGATGGCGCTCTGGATTTCTATCATGGGGTGTTGCGAGCGGTGGATGCCGAAGGCCGGAAAATCCTCAACGATGTCGATTACCAGGACTACCTGGAATACATCGGGGAAGAAGTCCGGAATTTTAGCTATATGAAGTTCCCCTATCTCAAGAAACTGGGGAAAGAAAAAGGTTGGTACCGGGTCGGCCCCCTCGCCAGGCTCAATACCTGTGATTTTATTCCCAGCCCCCGGGCCCAGAAGGAATTCGAAGAATACAAGGCCTACACCGGTGGCCAGCCCAATAACATGACCCTCCACAGCCACTGGGCCAGGCTGATCGAGACTCTGCACGCAGCTGAGGTGATAAAAGAATTGCTGAACGATAAAGATATTACCGGGGACAAGCTGGTTAAAAAAGGCAAAAAGAAACTCGAGGGCATCGGCCTGATTGAAGCCCCCAGGGGGACCCTGTTCCATCATTATCAGATTAACGCCGATGACCAGGTGACCATGGCCAACCTGATAGTCTCCACCACCAATAATAACCAGGCTTACAACGAAGCGGTCAGATTGATAGCCGAAGAGTACATCTCAGGCCAGCCGGAAATCACTGAAGGCCTGCTGAACCGGGTAGAAGTGGCCATCCGGGCTTACGACCCCTGCCTGAGCTGCGCCACCCACGCCCTGGGGCAGATGCCACTCGAAGTGGAACTGCTTGATTCCCGTGGCTGCCTTCTCGACCGGAAGAGGAAATAAACACGGACGCCGTGCCCGAAACCAAAATCCTGGTCTATGGAGTTGGTAACCCCGGGCGCCAGGATGACAGCCTTGGCCCGACCCTGGTGGCCCGGCTGGAAAAGAAGAAAATCCCCGGTCTGCGCCTGGAAGCTGATTACCAGCTTCAGGTTGAAGATTCCCTGTTGTTTTCCGAGCAGGACCTGGTAATCGTAGCCGATGCCCTGAGGACCGGCCCCCGGCCTTTTATTTTCCAGAAAATAAAGCCGGCCAGGGATTTCACCTTTTCTACCCATTCGCTGTCGCCAGCGGCGGTAGCTTTTTTCTGCCGCCGGCTTTATAACAAAGCCCCGGCCGTTTATGTTCTGGGTATCAGAGGTTACGAATTCCAGCCGGGTGAGAAACTCAGCCAGAAAGCCCGGAAGAACCTTGGCCAGGCCCTGGCCTTTCTCCTGGAAATCCTGAAGCGGCCGGCTTCACTCCTGAAATCATCTGCTATAATGGAAAATATGGCCGAGCTAAGACCTGAAAGCATAAGAAGGAAAAATGGAAAAAGTAAAAAAAGAAGTCCTGGTGCTTGAGGATATCCTCGGCTCCAACAAAAAGATAGCCGGCGCCATCCGGAAGAAATTGCTTGAAAGCGGCATCCTGGCCGTCAACCTGCTGAGCTCTCCGGGCTCCGGGAAAACCACCCTGCTGGAAAAGCTCAGCCTCAAGCTTAAGGACCGCTATCAGCTTGGGGTAATCGAGGGTGACATAGAAACGGAAAGGGACGCTGAGAGAATCAGAAGCCTCGGCCTGCCAGCCTGGCAGATTACCACTCACGGCGCCTGCCACCTGGAAGCCAAGATGCTGGCCAGGATTTTTGACTGGATCCCGGCTGACCTGGATTTTCTGTTCATCGAGAACGTGGGCAATTTAGTTTGCCCGGCCAGTTTTGACCTTGGCGAAAGCCTGCGCTTTGTCCTGCTGTCAGTTCCGGAAGGCGACGACAAACCCAAAAAATATCCGGAAGCTTTTATCACTTCCCAGGTTTTTGTCATCACCAAATGTGACCTGCTGCCCTATCTTCCCTTTGATACTGACCGGGTAACGGCCGAAGCCCTGGAAATAAACCCGAAGCTGGAAGTTTTCCGGACCTCAGCTCTGACCGGAGAAGGGATAGAAGCTATCTGCACTTTTCTGGAAAAGAAACTTCAGGAGCTGCGGGCGAAAAATGCATGAGCTGTCCATAGTGGCCGACCTTTTTACCATCATTGAGGAAAAAGCCCAACAGGCCAAAGCCACTAGAGTCACCAGGGTTAAGGTGCTCATCGGTGAACTTTCCGGGGTGGTGCCCGAGCTTTTCCGCTCGGCTTTTCATAGCTACAAAAAGGGAACCATCGCCGACAAGGCCAGGCTGGAAATGAAAATCACTAAAATAAAATTTAAGTGCCATAGCTGCGGGAAAGAAATTAAAGCTAAGGATATTTCTTCCCCCGATTTTTCTTATGCCTGCCCCTTCTGCGGCTCCAAGGACGTGGAGCTGGTGAGCGGCCGTGACCTTTATCTGGAAAAGCTGGAAATAGAAACTTCTTAAAAATGCCCAATGGTCCACTAAATGTTAATTAAACCTCTTTTTCTCCTTAAATTTCTCGTGGCCTTACTTTTGCTTAGTGTCGAAAACCCGTTTCCTGGTTTTTAGGATAAAATTTTATATTTTCTTGACATCGGCCTAAAGTCCAACTTATATTCATCCGAGAGGAATAGTCGGGCCTTTTAAAGACAGGTAAACAGCGGTTCGCCCTGTTTTTTTCAGGCCGAAGCCTCGTTAAGACTGACCCTGAAGGAGGGAAAATGAAAAAGATATTATCGCTGTGGGTGATCTTTCTACTGGTGTTTGCTATCTCCTGCAAGCAAGCTGCCAAGAAACAACAGGCTCAGACTGAAAAAGCCGTTAGCCAGACCGAAACCTCAGCTGAGGAAGCGCAGAAGACGGTTTCTAAATCGGAAGAAGTAAAGAAAATTGAGGCTGTCGATTTTAAGGTACTGGAAGAATGGCTGCCGGATAAGGATGGCTGGGCTAAAAGCAATGTCAAGGGGCAGCAGTTTTCTTACGGAGAAGCCCAGACTTCCATGGCCGAGGCGGATTATGTTTCAGGAAGCACCAGAGTCCATATTCAGATATTGGATTCTGCTGGCTATAACTGGACGATAGGTCAATTTCTAACTATGGTCCAGACCGGTTTCACCTTCAAAGACGACAATCATTATGTTAAGACTGTTAAAATTAACAATTGTCCTGGGGTGGAAGAATACAATTATCAACGAAAAAAGGGCCAGCTTTCAGTCCTGATAAAAGATAGATTCTTGATTACCATGACCGCAGAAAATTCAGCCAATAATGATATCCTTTATGATTTCTTCAATGCCTTTGACCTAAAAAGGTTTGAATAGAAAAAATATTCTGACAATAAGGCGATCTGCCCTAGCCTTAGTTATTTAGGTAATCGACTTCATTGAAACCAGCTCGGGCCTCTGCTAAAATCTGAATATGAATAAAGCCCTCATCCTTGATTTTGGGTCGCAGTATACCCAGCTGATCGCCAGAAAAGTGCGTGAGCTCGGGGTTTATTCCGAGATACATCCATTCAATATCACACTAAAGAAAATACGGCTACTGAACCCCGGAGCCATCATTTTTTCCGGTGGGCCAAAAAGCGTTTACGAGCCAGATTCTCCCCATCCTGACCCGGCAATTTTCCGCTTGGGCATCCCCATCCTCGGCATCTGCTATGGCCTGCAGCTCATCGGCCATCATCTCGGTGGTCAGGTTCAGAAAGCGGCGGAAAGAGAATATGGTTTTGCACCGCTCCATATAGTTGACCAAAGCGGTTTGCTTTACGGCCTTAAAGACAGAACCCAAGTCTGGATGAGCCACGGCGACCGCTTAGAAGCTATCCCCGAAGGCTTTTTGGCCACGGGCAAAACAGCCAACTCTAAAGCAGCGGTAATCGAGAACCGCGAGCGCAAGATATATGGCGTTCAGTTCCACCCGGAAGTAGCTCACACCCAGGAAGGCAAAAAGGTCCTGGCTAATTTTCTCTTCCGCTTGGCTGGGCTTAAAGCCGACTGGAACATTAGTTCCTTTATCCAGGACAAGGTTAAGGAAATAAAGCAGCTCGTCGGTAAGGAAAAGGTCATCTGCGGCCTGAGCGGCGGCATAGATTCGCTGGTCACTTCACTCATCATCCAGAAAGCCATCGGGAAACAACTTTTCTGTATATTTGTCAACAACGGGTTGCTGCGCAAGGGGGAGTACGAAACACTGCTTGAAGAATTTCGCCGAAAGTTTTCGCTTCAGGTCATCGGCGTTGAGGCTGAAGACCGGTTCTTAGAAAAACTGAAAGGCGTGACCTCGCCCGAAAAGAAACGCAAGGTCATCGGCCAGGTGTTCATAGAAATTTTCGAAGAACAGGCCAGGAAGTTAGGTCGGGTAAAATTCCTGGCTCAGGGTACCATCTACCCCGACGTCATAGAAAGTACCTCAGTCAAAGGGCCCTCCCATACAATTAAATCTCACCATAACGTCGGCGGCCTGCCGGAAAAACTCGATTTCCAGCTGGTTGAGCCGCTGCGCGAGCTTTTTAAGGATGAGGTGCGGGCCCTGGCTCTCGAGCTTGGCGTCAGCCACGAGTTTATCCAGCAGCATCCCTTCCCTGGGCCGGGGCTGGCCGTGAGAATCATCGGCAAAGTCAACCGGGAAAACCTGCGCTTGCTGAGAGAGGCCGACGCCGTTCTTTTGGAAGAAGTCCAGCGGGCCAGGATTTATGGCCAGTTATGGCAGGCTTTTGCCGTTCTTCTTCCGGTGCGCTCGGTCGGGGTCATGGGTGACCAGAGAACCTACCAGCAGGTGGTGGCCATCAGGATGGTCCAGAGTTCCGACGGCATGACGGCCAACTGGTATCCAGCTTCTCCTCGCCTCCTTAAAAAAATTTCCACCAGGATCGTCAACGAGGTTGACGGCGTCAACCGGGTGGTTTACGATATCACCTCCAAGCCACCCGGAACCATCGAGTGGGAATAGCCGGCCGGCAGCGGCTGATTTAGAGTTGTAATCATGGACAATGCCTTTATTCACCTCCACGTTCATAGCGAATACAGCATTCTTGACGGTTGTCTCCGCATTTCCGACCTGGTGGAGAACGTCTCCAAGTTCAACATGCCGGCGGTGGCCTTGACTGACCACGGAAACATTTTTGGAGCAGTTGAGTTTTTCAAGGCCGCCAAGAAGCAGGGGATAAAACCCATTATCGGCTGCGAAGTTTATGTGGCTCCCGGGTCCAGGTTTGACAAGAAACCGGGAAACGGGGACGAAACCAACAACTATCATCTGCTGCTCCTGGTCAAGGATGAAAAGGGCTACCGCAACTTGTGCCGTCTGCTGACGGCTGCCTACCTGGAAGGCTTTTATTACCGACCGCGCATAGATAAGGAAATTCTGAAGGAATGCGCTTCCGGCCTGATAGCCTTATCCAGCTGCCTCAAGGGCGAAGTTAACGACTACCTGGTCAGGGACATGGAAGACCGGGCCGAACAGGCCGCCCGGGAATACCTGGAAATTTTTGGCGAGGAACATTTCTACCTGGAAATCCAGGACCACGGACTGCCGGAACAGAAGAATATTATTCCCGGAATAGCGGCCCTGTCGAAAAAGCTGGGCCTGCCGCTGGTGGCCACCAATGATGTCCATTTCCTGAAACAGGAAGACGCCCAAATCCAGGACATCCTGCTGTGCATCCAGACCGGGAAGAAACTGTCTGATACCGACCGCATGCATTTTTCGTCCGACCAGTTCTACCTGAAGTCCACGGCCGAGATGCGGGAGCTGTTCCGGGACTACCCCGAAGCCCTAAGCAATACCCGCCACCTGGCGGCCCGCTGCAATTTTGAGTTCCCCCTGTCGGGGCATTTCCTGCCGAATTTCCAGGCCCCGGGACACCAGAACCTGCGTGATTATTTCGAAGAGGTGGTCCGGCGAGGTTTTGAACAGCGCCTGCCTGGTATCCAGGAAAAAATCAACCGTGGTCTCAATCCCCATACCCTGGAAGAATACCAGCATCGCCTGGAAAGGGAAATTAAGCTCATCGAGCAGATGGGCTTTGAAGGTTACTTCCTGGTGGTCTGGGACCTGATCAGCGCCGCCCGGCAGCGCAACATCCCGGTCGGCCCAGGCCGAGGCTCGGCTGCCGGCAGCCTGATCGCCTATTGCCTGGGTATCACCCAGATCGACCCCATCGAGTACGACCTGCTCTTCGAGCGGTTCCTGAACCCCGACCGCATCAGCCTGCCCGATATCGACATTGATTTCTGCGGCCGCCGTCGCCAGGAAGTCATAGATTACGTGACGGAAAAATACGGCCAAGAAAATGTTTGCCAGATCATCACCTTTGGCACCATGGCCGCCCGCCAGGCCATCCGAGATGTCGGCCGGGTGATGGAAATTCCCCTGAACGAAGTCGACCGGGTGGCCAAGATGATCCCCACCCAGGGTCCGGATACCAGCATTGAGGGCGCTCTGAAGAGCGTTCCGGAATTAAAGGAACTGTACCAGAAAAACGAACGGATAGCCCGGCTGCTGGAAGTGGCCCGAAAGCTCGAAGGACAAGTGCGGCATCCCTCCATCCACGCTGCCGGCATCGTGATCACCCCGCGTCCCTTGGTGGAATTCATCCCCCTCTATCAATCAAATAAAGGTGAAGTCATCACCCAGTTCCCGATGGGCGACGTGGAAGCTATTGGCTTGCTCAAAATGGACCTGCTGGGCCTGCGCAACCTGACGGTCATCACCGACGCCCTGGACCTGATAGAAAAAGACACCGGCCAGCGAATCGACCTGGACAAAATACCACTGGATGACCCGGCCACCTTTGAAGTCTTCCAGCAGGGCCGCACCAATGGAGTTTTCCAGTTTGAAAGCTACGGCATGAAGGACCAGCTGCGTAGCTTCAAACCGGAAGAATTCCGCGACCTGATTGCCCTGAATGCCCTCTACCGGCCGGGCCCGCTCAAGAGCGGCATGACGGCCGAATTCGTCCAGCGGAAACACCACCCAGAAAGAATTTCCTACGAAGTCCCGCAACTGGAGCCCATTCTTAAGGAAACCCGCGGCATCATTGTCTACCAGGAACAGGTGATGAGAATCGCCACCGACCTGGCCGGTTTTACCATGGCCGAAGCGGATGTCCTGCGTAAAGCCATGGGCAAAAAAGTTAAAGAAATCATGAAGGCCCAGCGGGAGCGTTTCGTTCAGGGAGCCAAGAAAAAAGGTATTCACCAATCTAAGGCCGATAAGATCTTTGACCAGATCGCCCAGTTTGCCGAATACGGTTTCAACAAGTCCCACAGCGCGGCCTATGCCTACCTGGCTTACCAGACAGCCTATTTAAAAGCTCATTACCCGGTACATTTTCTGGCTGCCCTGCTGACCTCCGAGGCTGAAAAAGGCGATACCTCCCAGATGGTTAAATACCTCAACGAATGCCGGGAACTGGGCATAAAAGTCTTGCCCCCGGATATAAATTCCAGCCACTACAGCTTCACCGTCGAAGGCCAGAACATCAGGATGGGACTGTCAGCCATCAAGAATGTTGGGGAGAACACCATCCAGGAATTGATTGCCCTGCGGCAGAAAAAGGGTGGCTTCAAGGATCTCTTTGACCTATTTGATGAATACGACTCCCGCCTCCTGAATCGCAAGGCTCTGGAAAGCCTGATCAAGGCCGGAGCCCTGGATTCTTTGGGCTGGAAGCGGTCGCCGCTTTTTGAACTCATAGACGTTCTTCTGGAATACGGGCACCAGAGGCAGAAGGCGCGGGAAGAAAAAACGGTTTCCCTTTTCGGCGAGGATTATATCCGGCGTCCTGACCTGCCCCAGGAAATCCTGTCCAGGAACGAATGGGATGAGGCGACCCTGCTGGCCTACGAAAAAGAAGTCCTGGGCACTTACCTTTCCAGCCATCCCCTGGCCCGCTACCGCCAGCGCCTGGCCCAGCTGATCAGTCACTCGGTGGAAGCCCTGGACCCGGAAGAGGATTTCGACCGCGAAGTCCGGTTGTGCGGCATCATCATCTCCGTCAAGCTGCTGAAGACAAGGAAGGAAGAGCGGATGGCCACTTTCGTCCTGGAAGACCTGACCGGGCAGGTGGACATCACTGTCTTCCCCGAGGCTTACAACAAATTTAACATTTACCTGAGAGAGGGCCAGCTGGTCTGGTTGAAGGGAAGGATGGCCGCGGATAGTTTTGAAGCCCGGAAGATAATCGTTTCGCAACTCATGCCCCTGGCCGAAGCCCTGGAAAAGCTGGCCCGGAAAACCATCATCAGGATACCGGTGGATTCTCTGGATGACAGGACCATCACCAGGATGAAAAGCCTCCTGGTATCATTCACCGGGGACTGCCCCCTTTACCTCCAGCTGGAAAACACCTCCACCTGCTGCCTGGTCCAGTCGGCTGAGGCCCAGGGTGTTAGGCCGGCGGAAGAATTTCTGGAGAGAATGGAAGAGTTGTTCGGGCCGGGCTCGGTCCTGGTCGAATATTAACCTGCCCTGATTGACAGAAAAAGTCTAAAAAGGTAGATTAAATTACCTGTTTTCAACTGGTTTAAAACCCGTGGACCGAGGATTAAAGTGGCATACAATCTGATAGTGGCCGACAGCAGCCCAGTCATCCGCAAGCTCTGCCAGTCCGTCTTTCCCGAGGAAAATTTCAGGCTGCACCTGGCCGGCAGCCTGGATGAGCTGAACCAGCTGCTGGAGACCATCAACCCGGAAGCTCCGATCCTGGGCTCTTCCCTCCTGGAAGGCGCCGAGAACCTGCCCTCGTTCCAGGGCAGGCTCACCGCCGGCAGCCGCCTTCCGGTTTTCCTGATAGCCGGGACATTCGAACCCCTGCCGCGGGATTACTGGCAATGGCTCAAGCCGGAGAAAGTTTTCCTTAAACCCTTCTATTCAGAGAGCCTGGCCCAAGCCGTCAGGGAGGCCGTGGAGAAAAGACGGGTGCCCGATACCCTGCCGGAAGAATTGCCGGAGACTCCAACGGCCACCACCCCGACCCCCGGGACCCTGGCCAGCCCGGCTCTGCTCAGGGAACTGCGGCATTTCATTCAACAGGAAGTGCTGGAAGCGGAAAGGGAACTGGAAAAAAGGCTGCGGGCCAGCCTCCAGGCTGAGGCCCGGACGACCGGGACAACTGGCGAATTCGGCGGAAGCCAGGACAGCGATAAAGAGACCCAGAAAAAGGTTAGACCATGAGACAAAAGAAACTGCTGGAGAAAGTCTACGACCCCAAACCGGTGGAAGCCAGATGGTCCAAGTTCTGGCTGGAAGAAAAATTATTCGTGGCCGATGTCCACTCCCCCCGCCCGAAATTTTCCATGGTTCTGCCGCCACCCAACGTCACTGGTGTTCTGCACATGGGCCACGCCCTCTGCTTCACCCTGCCCGATATCATCGTCCGCTGGAAGAGAATGCAGGGCTACAATACCATGTGGCTCCCGGGGACCGACCACGCCTCGATCGCCGTGCATAACGTGATTGAACAGAGCCTGGCCGAAAAAGGACTTAGCCGGGAAAAAATCGGGCGCGAAGAATTCCTGAAGGTGGCCTGGGAATGGAAGAAAAAATATGGCGGGGTAATCATCGATCAATTGAAACGACTGGGTTGCTCTCTTGACTGGTCACGGGAAAGGTTCACCATGGACGAGGGCTTTTCCCGGGCGGTCAAATACGTTTTCGTTTCACTGTACCGGGAAGGACTGATTTACCGTGACTATTATCTGGTCAACCGCTGCCCCCGGTGCCAGACTGTTCTGTCAGATATAGAGATAGAGCATAAAGAACTTCAGGGAAAGCTCTGGTACATCAAGTATCCGCTGCCCGGCAGCGATGAGGGAATCGTGGTGGCCACCACCAGGCCGGAAACCATGCTGGGGGATACGGCCGTGGCCGTCCATCCCGATGATGAGCGCTACCGGAAATGCCACGGGAAACAGGTTCTCCTGCCGCTGCAGAACCGGCTAATCCCGGTCATCACCGACGAGCGGGTAGAGAAAGACTTCGGCACCGGAGCAGTCAAAGTAACCCCGGCTCACGACCCGGTTGACTTTGAGCTGGGCAAGAAACACGGCCTGGAACAAGTCATCGTCATCGACGGCAGCGGGAAGATGACCGAGGCTGCCGGACGGGAGTTCCAGGGGCTTGACCGGTTCGCCTGCCGTGAGAAGGTGGTAGAAAAACTCCAGGAGCTGGGACTCCTGGTCAAGACTGAGAACTATACCCATGCTGTCGGCCACTGCTACCGCTGCAAAACGGTTATCGAGCCCCATCTGTCCTGGCAATGGTTTGTCCGGATCGAACCGCTGGCCCGAGAAGCCATCAAAGTGGTGGAAGAGAAAAAGATCGTTTTCATCCCGGAAAACTGGACCAGGACCTATTTCGAGTGGATGTACAAGATTCATGACTGGTGTATCTCGCGGCAGCTGTGGTGGGGACATCGCCTCCCGGCCTATTACTGCCAGAACTGCCAGCACCTGATGGTGGAAATGGAGGAACCAGCCGCCTGTGAAAAATGCGGCGGCCCGGTCCGCCAGGATGAAGATGTCCTGGACACCTGGTTTTCTTCCGCCCTCTGGCCCTTTGCCACCCTGGGCTGGCCGGAGCAGACCGAGGACCTGAAGGTTTTCTACCCCACCGACCTTATGGCCACCGGCTTTGACATCATCTTTTTTTGGGTGGCCAGGATGATCATGATGGGCTTAAAATTCATGAAGGACATCCCCTTCCGCGAGGTCTTCATAAACGGCCTGGTCCGGGACATGAAACGTCGGAAAATGAGCAAATCCGAGGGCAACATCATCGACCCGCTGGAAATGATAGAAAAGTACGGCACCGACGCCCTGCGTTTCACTCTGTCCTCGCTGGCCGTGCCCGGCATGGATATCGCTCTGTCGGAAGACCGGATGGCCGGGTACCGGGCCTTCGCCAACAAGATCTGGAACGCTTCCCGCTTCGTCCTGATGAACCTGGCTGAAGAAACCGTTGAGGTCGAGCCGGAGAAGCTCAGTCTACCCAACTGCTGGATCAGGAGCCGCCTGGCCCGGGTCAGCCGGCAGTTGAATGCTTCCCTTAAAGAATACAAATTCTACGAAGCTTCCGAAATCATCTACCATTTCATCTGGCATGAATTCTGCGACTGGTACATCGAATTCATCAAGCCCGAATTGCGCCAGGGAGATAAAAACACCCAGGCGGTGATGGAAGAGACGCTGGAAAAAATCATGCGCCTGCTTCACCCCTTCATGCCCTTCATCACCGAAGAAATCTGGCACCACCTTCCAGGCAGCGGCCGCTCGCTGCTGGAAGCGGACTGGCCCCAATTTCCCGAGAGCTGGCTGGATGAAGGAGCTGAAGTTACCATGAAGTTCCTGCAGGAAATAATTTCCGAGGTGCGAACCATCCGGGCTGAAAACCGGATACCGGTCAAGGAAAAAGTTAACCTCTGGATTGCCGGTGGCCGCCACAGCCGGGCCGTGGCTCAACCCTACGAGGCGGCTATCAAGCTTCTGGCCGGGGTGGAAAATATTGAATACGTGGAGGCCCTGCCCCCGGATAAAACCTTGCTCAAAGGCCTGGCCGGGACGACTGAAATAGGCCTGCTTGTGGCCAGGGCCATTGACCTGGCTGCCGAAAAAGAAAGGCTGGAAAAAGAGCTGAACAGGCTCAAAGAGGATATCAGCAAGCTCGAAGTACGACTGCAGAATCCCGATTTCCTGGCTAAAGCTCCGGCCGCAGTGGTGGCAGAGCACCAGCAGAGGCTGGCCGAACTCCGCCTCAAACAGAGCGCCCTGGAGAAAAGCCGGCAGGAACTGGCCGGAGCCTGATTTTTTAACCCGGGTTAAGATGCCAGTCCTATTGGATACTTTTCGCTTCGGGAAGCCTCTGTTTATTTTTTCCCTGGCTTTTTCCACCATGGATTTTGCCCGGCGCCTGGCTGAACTTAATTTTCCCGAAGGGACGGCGGTGGTAGCCGGCGAACAGATTGCGGGGCGCGGAACAAAAGGCCGGAGCTGGCATTCGGCCAGGGGCAAGGGCCTGTATGTTTCCTTTCTCCTTCGCCCGACCACAGCCAGCCTCAACCTGCTCCCGGCTGCAGCCGGTCTGGCCGCGGCCGAGGCCATGGAGGAATTATCAGGGGTTAGAGTCAAGCTGAAGTGGCCTAACGACCTGGTCCACCACAATAAAAAGATCGGTGGCATCCTGTGCGAAGCCGGCAGCTCCGGGCGACACGCGGACTGGGTAGTGGCTGGAATCGGCCTTAACCTGAATCACCGCCAGGCTGATTTCCCGCCCGAAATATCCGGGCTGGCCACCTCGCTTTACCTGATTACCGGAAAAAGCTGGAGCCGGGACCTGCTTTTAGCCCAACTTGGTTCCAGGCTTCAAGTCTGGTATAATAAGCTGGAAAAAGGGCAGAAAGATTCCATCTTAGAAAACTTCGAAGGGAGATTATCATTCCATCGCGGCCAGCGTCTCCTCCTGAGGACTTTGGAAGGAGAGCTGGAGGGTGAGTTTTGTGGACTGGATGAGCGGGGCGGACTTAAATTGAGGGTCGGTCCCGAGACCAGAATTTTTCATGCCTCAGAAATAATCAGGGTTTTATCATAAACCGACAGCAGGAGAAGCCCATGTTAATCGTGTTTGATATCGGCAATACCACCACCGGGGTTGGTCTCTTTCAGGGGAAGAAACTCCTGGCCGACTGGAGAATAAAGAGTGACCGGGAAAAAACGGCCGATGAGTACGGGTTCATATTGAGCGGCCTGCTGGCCCATAGCCGCTTGACCGTCCAGAAAATAAAGGGTGCCATCATCTCCTCGGTGGTACCGCCACTGACGCCGGTTTTCCAGGTGGCCTGCGAAAAATTTTTTCGGGTCAAACCCCTGGTGGTCGGACCCGGTATCAAAACCGGGATTCCAATTCTTTACGAGAACCCGGCTGAGGTCGGCTCCGACCGGATAGTGGTAGCCTGCGCCGCTTTCGAAAAATACGGCGGCCCCTGCCTGGTGGTGGATTTCGGCACCGCTACCACCTTTGATGTCATCTCCGAACGCGGTGAATATCTGGGAGGGGCCATTGCCCCCGGAATTCAGATCTCGGCCGAAGCCCTGTTTCTCAGAACTGCCAGGCTGCCCCGGATTGAGGTCCGCAAGCCTAAATCTGCCATCGGCCGGACGACCGTCAGCAGCATGCAATCCGGGCTGTACTTCGGCTACGTCGGTCTGGTGAGAAATATCATCTCTCAGATTTCCCGGGAGCTGGCTTCCCGGCCAAAAGTAATAGCCACCGGGGGACTGGCCGGGCTGCTGGCCGGGGATATTCCCGAGATTGACCAGCACGAGCCGGACCTGGTTCTCCAGGGTTTACGCTTGATTTATCAGAAGAATAAGAACTTGGAGAAAAGCAGTTGATGGCCGAAGACTGGACCAGGCGCCAGGATTACTACCAGAAAATAGCCAGGACTTTTCTGCAGCACCAGACCTCTCTCTTTTTCCTGCCGCCACGCGACCTGGACCTGATATCCGAGTGGGAAAAACTCCATATCCCGCTCGAGGCGATAGTGGAGGGCATTGAGCGAGCCTTTGCCCGGAAGCTGGCCGGAAGAAGGAAAAGAAATATTTATTCGCTGAGCCAGTGCGAGAAGGAAATTCTCAAGGCTTATGCCCAGCACCAGGAAAGGCTGGTAGGCCAGCAGGCAGCCCCTTCCCCTGGACGGAAGCAGAAAGCGGACCTGGTCAGTCGGGAAATCAGCGCCTGCCTGGCCGGCCTGCCCGAAAACCTGGGCCCGGTTCGCCGGGTTCTGGAAGAGGCTCTGACCTGCCTGGAAGCTGACCCGCCCGATGAGGACCGGCTGGAGAACCTGGACGAAGAGCTAGACCGCATCCTATGGGACCTCGCTCCCGAGGAAGAAAAGCAGGTCGGCCTGGCCGCCATCCGGAAAGATTACCCCGGACGCAGCGACAGCCAGCTCCAGGAAATCCTGCGCACCGCGGTGGTCAAAAACAAGCGCCAGCTTTTCCGGATTCCCCACCTGGCCCTGTTTTATTACTGACAATTAAAGACATAACATAAAGCACAGAGAAGGAAAAATCATGGAAACAAAAATTGTTGAATTTATAAAAAGAAGTGACCGGCCGGTGAGCCTCAACCAGCTGATCCGGGCC
>JANLGB010000008.1:0-6886 GCA_024653405.1 Candidatus Saccharicenans sp. | reverse complement strand
CCTGAACCTTAATAAAAAAGAAAGAAGGAAACTGACCGGAACCCTGCGCTACCTGGAAAAGAAGGGCCTGCTGAAAATCATGGGAGATAGGGTCAGCCGGGTGACCCCGGCGGCTACTCTCAGGGGAATCTTTTCCCTGAACCCCAGGGGCTTCGGTTTCGTCACGCCGGAAAACCCGGACCAGGGAACCCAGGACATTTTCATCCCTCCCCACCAAACAGCCGGGGCGGTTACCGGAGACCTGGTCGAGGTTCTGGTGAGAGAAAAAGGGCTGGCCGGCAAACCCGAAGGCCGAATCGTCAGAATTCTGAAGAAAGGGCGGAACTCGCTCTACGGAGTCTTCCTGGAAATAAATTACCAGCCCTTTGTACTGCCGATGGATACTCTGTTTGAAGAAGCCCTGCCGGTTAAAATCAAGGGTCGGAAGAAACCCCGACCGGGGCAGATCGTGGAATTAAACCGGTCTTCCCAGGAGTTGGTGAGGATTCTCGGTTACCAGGATGAACCCGGAGTTGACCTGCAGGTGGTCATCAACCAGCACAACCTGCGCCAGGACTTCCCGGAAGAAGTCCTGGCCGAAGCTGACAGCCTGCCAGACCAGCCCCGACCGGAAGACCTGCAGGGCCGGGTTGATTACCGGAACTGGACCACGGTCACCATCGACGGAGAAAAAGCCCAGGATTTTGACGACGCCGTCAGCATCAGAAAGCTGGCCAACGGCCACTTCCTGCTCGGCGTTCACATCGCCGATGTCTCCCACTACGTGAAGCCGGGCATGGCTCTTGACCGGGAGGCTTACCTCAGGGGAACAAGCGTGTATTTTCCTGACCTGACCCTGCCGATGTTGCCGGAAAAGCTGTCCAACAACCTCTGCAGCCTGCGGCCCAGAGTGCCGAGACTGACGGTTTCGGCCCTGCTGGAGATTGACCGGAAAGGCCAGGTCGTCCGGTCAGACTTTCATTCCTCAGTAATCCAGACCATCGAACGCCTGACCTATACCTCGGTCTTCAAGATTTTTCAGGGCGACCTGGAGGAACAGAACCGCTACCGGCACATCCTGGCCGACCTGATGGACATGAGGGAGCTGGCCAGAATCTTAAAGTCCAGAAGGCTCAAGCAGGGCAGCCTGGATTTTGACCTGCTGGAGCCGGAGCTGGTCTACCAGGAAGGACTGCTGACGGCTGTGGTGCCATCGGAGCGCAACCAGGCTCACTGCCTGGTTGAAGAATTCATGCTGATGGCCAATGTGGCCGTGGCCAACTACCTGACCGAGCTGGGGCACCCCTGCCTCTACCGGGTCCACCCCGCCCCGGCTCGTTCCGACCTGGAAAAGCTGAGGAACCTGCTCGTCCACTTCGGCCTCAGTCTGCCCCGTTCCAGTCAGGTCAAATCTTCGGACCTGCAATTAATACTTGATGAATTCAAGGGCCGGCCGGAAGAGAAATTCATCACCATCCAGGTGCTGCGGTCCCTGCGACTGGCCGTTTACTCTGATGAAAACTGCGGCCATTTTGGACTGGCCCAAACTGCTTACACCCATTTCACCTCGCCCATCAGGCGCTATCCAGACCTGGTTACTCACCGGTTGCTCAAGCGAGCCCTGGCCGGCCGGAAACCCCGGCCGCTGCCCCTGGCTGAAATTGCCCTGCATTGTTCACAGCGGGAAAGGATTGCCGATGAAGCCGAACGTTCGCTCATCGAATGGAGGATACTGCGCCTGCTGAAGAACAAGCTGGGCCAGGAATTTTCCGGGATAATCACCGACATCAACCGGGCTGGCCTAGTAGTGGAACTGGACGATTTTTTTATTGGCGGGCTGGTGCCTTATTCCGCCCTGGGCGACGATTTCTTTCTGCGCAAAAACGAGAAAGTCCTGCGAGGTCGCCGCAGTGGAACCACCTTCTCCCTCGGAGACAGAATCCGGGTGGTCCTGGCCGGCTGTAACCCGCTACTGAAAAAAGTGGAATTTGTCCTGGCTGGTCAGTAAGATATGATTTGAGAACCGGGGAAAAATGAAGCTAAACGAGAGCCACTTTTATGCTACCGCCGAAGGGGTGGTCCTGCCCTGCGGGCAGGAGCAAACCGGGCGGCTAACTCTGGCCGGGCGTCAGTCTCCGGCTTCTATCCGGACCACAACCTCGACCTCAACCCGTACCGGCCAGCCCTACTGCCTGGTGGTGGCCAAGCTGCCGGAAGAACCGGCCTGGAACCAGCGACTGTCCTTCAGGCGGACCAGGGGAGACAAGGAGATCCAACTGCGGGTGGTCTGCCCCGGAGCTGACCGGCTCCAGAAGACCAAGGAAGAGAAACTGATAGCCTGGCTGGACCGGCTGGCCGGTCCGGCCGGGGAGATGCTGCTGGCCCTGGCCGACCAGGCCGGCATCCGCGGCCTGAGGCAGGATGACCTGGTCAACTTCTGCCGAATGACGCCAGCCGAACTGCGCCGGCTGTCCATGGAGCTGGAGAGGGAAGGCCAGGTCTACATTCTTGAATTCTCGCCGCTCTTTCTCCTGAGCCAGCGGAGCTTCAGCTTCCTGGTTGATAAAATTGCCGGCTACGTTGAAAGCTACCACCAGAAAAGGCCAGCCGAGAGCGGGGTGCCTCTGAAAAAAATAAAGGAGAGGTTCGGCCTGTCCAGGCCGGTGCTCCTCCTGGCCCTGAACCGTCTGGCCAAGGACGGCCGGTTAGTCCTGAGTGGCGACCTGGTCCACCTTAGCAGTTTCCAGACTAGGCTGGCCGCAGAAGAGAAAGCGGTCATGGAGGCCATCGAACAACTGTTGCACCAGGAAAAATTTTCCTCCTCGTCCTTCGAGGAGCTGGTGAAAAAATTCAAAATTCATCCCAGCCGGCTCAACACCCTGCTGGACCTGCTGCTGAAGCAGAAAAGGATAGTCAAGAGCCAGGAGGGATTCCTGCTCCATGCTGACTGGCTGGAAAACCTTAAGAAACAGCTGGCTGAATTAAAAAACCGTGGCCAGCGGGAACTCAGTGTCGGGGATTTCAAACGGCTGACTGGTCTGACCCGAAAATATGCCATTCCCCTTCTGGAATTCTTGGACGAACTGGGACTGACCCGCCGCCTGGGAAACCGCCGGCTGATAATCTAAGCCAATCTGACGGAAAACCGGGCTCCATTAATCCCTACTATTTTAGTAGGAATTGGTCGGTCTTTTACTTTTTTCCCTTTTCTTCCTCTTCGTCCTGCTCGGGCTGCTTCTTGCCCAGGGCCGATTTCAGCATCTCGGCAAAGAAACCGAACTTGGGTTCTTCCTTGGCCACCTCAACTTCCACCGGGAGAGCTTCTTCCCCGGTTTCAGCCGCTTCTTCCAGTTCTTCTTCCTGGGCCTTGATGGCCTCCAGGGCTTCAATTTCAGATTCCTCTTCCATGATCTTTTCTTCTATAACCCGGCGCTCGCTCTTTTTGGGCTTGGGACCTTTCTCCACGGCCTTGGCTTTCTTCTTGGCGGGCTTTTCTTTCTCTTTTTCTTTTTCTTTTTTCAGCGGCTCCAGGCGGACCTGGACCTCTGGTTCAACTCCGGCGGAAGGAGCTGCCACTTCCACGGCCGGAACTTGGGGCGGGGCCACAGCCTCGGCGGCTTCGGCCTCAGCTTCAGCCGCCTCACCCGAAGTCAGCTGTTCGGCCAGGGATGATAGCAGGGAAGCTTCGGCCCTGGCTTCTTCTTCCACCGCCTCTTCTTCCGGCACTTTGACTTCCTGGTAGAAATACATGCCCTCTTTCTTTTCCGAAGCCACGAACTCGGGGGCGGCGTTCAGGACGTATTCCACGTCCTCGGCCGTGGCCGGCTTCAGCAGGTCAACCATGTGGTAAGCCCGGAGAAAGTGGACTGAACGGGTATTGCCAGTGAGCTCGGGGCTGGTCAGGATTTTTACCAGCAGCTGGCGCAGGTCCAGGCTCTCGACTTCCTCATAAAGCTGCAAGAGCCTGGAAACCACTTCTTTCTCCAGAAAGATGCTTTTGTTGGGCATGGCCAGAGTGTAGACTTCCTGGCTGCTCAAACTGAACTGGCCGCTATCCCGGTCATATTCCAGGTAAATGGTGGCAGTTTTTTTCTTGGACTTTTTTATCCAGAAGGTCAACTGGTCCGGCCCCTTCTTATCTAAGGTCAGGCTGGTCCCCTGAGGGATATTGTTGACCCGGAAATAATCAGCCAGTCCCAGCAGGTAATTTCCCTCAGGGAAATAGTAAACGGTATAAACCTTGCCGTCCTCATCGTCAACCAGCTGGTACTCGCGCGAATTGAACTCCCGGCTGAGGCTTCTCGGAACCCGGATGGCTCCGGATAAAATTTCCCGCCAGGTCAGATAAACCTTGAAGGGGAAATTTTCTACCCTGGTGTGCTGCAGAGCTTCCACCTCGCCCAGGTCCGGGACGGCCAGCGGCGGAGCCGAGATGGGCAATCCGGCCGGCAGGTTGTTTAAGACGCTCTTAAGGTGCCATTTGCCCCAGTTGCTGGTGGACAGACAGGTGAACTCCCGCCGGTATTTCTTTTCCAGCAGGTAGTTCAGAGCCAGGCAGTAGAGTTCAAACAGGTCGGAGGATGGTTCCAGGTTAAAATGCTGCCGGACCAGGTTCTGGGTTGATTCCGAGTGGATGGACCCGGCCAGAGCCGCCTGGATTTCCTTAATCTTATCCTCGGTTATCTCCGGCTTCTTGGTCTGGAGCTGCCAGTAATCATTCCAGCCAAAAAAGCTGTCGGAGGAAGATAGAACCTTGCGCAGATTTCTTTCCAGGGTCTTCAGGTCCTTTTCGGTCAGTGGCAGCTCAGTCAGCCGAGGGTCCTGGTCCTGATTCAGGGTGGCCGGTTCTAGGGCTTTATTCTCCAGGTTGGACGGCAGCAGAACCTGGGTCCTGGTTTTCTTCATGTAATCAATGTATTTGCGGAAGGGGCCACCCCCGTCGTAATCAACTTCCAGCATCTCGCACTGGTAGCTGGGATAATTGATCTTGTTAACAACTTTCAATACCACCCCGCCTTGGAAATGCTCCGTGACCTTGCTGCCCACCTGCAGGCTCTCGTCATATTCTTTATAGATAAAATCTCCCACCTCGTAGCGGGCATAGGGGTCGTAGATTTTAACCGGCTGGTTTCTCTGGCTGGCCGTCTTGGCAAAAGCCAGTTTCTCCGCCAGTTCAACCGTCGCTAGTGGACGGTTGGTCCGAAGTAATTCTTGTTCAACCACAGCCAGGTCTTCGGCAGTGATGGCTGTCAGTTTTTGTGTCTCTTGTTCCATAGCCTATTTTTTCCCCATCAGTAGCATCATTATAACCTTCTGCACGTGCAGCCGGTTCTCGGCCTGATCATAAACCACCGAGTTGGGCGAATCGATAACGGCATCGGTTACCTCTTCGCCCCGGTGAGCCGGCAGGCAGTGCATGAAACAAGCCCCGGGTTTGGCCTTAGAAAACAACTCTTGGTTGACCTGGTAAGGCAGGAAAATCTTTTTCCTGGCTTCCTTCTCGGCCTCCTGGCCCATGGAAGCCCAGACGTCGGTGTAAACGGCATCCGCTTCCCGGACGGCCTCCACCGGGTCGTTGGTGATAGTCAGTTCAAAGCCGGTATCCCGGCCATCCTCCTGGGCCCAGGCTACAATCTCCGGTTTCGGCTCGTAACCGGGCGGGGTAGCCACGGCCATCCTAGTCCCGGCCTTAGCCGCCGCCAGCATCAGGCTGTGGCAGACGTTATTTCCGTCACCGACATAAGCCAGTTTCAAGCCGGCCAGATGGTCCTTCTTCTCCCTCAGGGTGAAAAAGTCGGCCATGGCCTGGCAGGGATGCAACAGGTCGGTCAGGGCGTTTATGACCGGCAGCCTGGTGCTCTCGGCCAGCTCCAGGATGATGTTATGGCCAAAAGTTCTGATCATGATACCGTCAACCCAGCGCTCGAGATTTTTCCCGATATCCCGGACGCCTTCCCGGCTCCCCATCTGAATATCCGAAGGTGCCAGGTAAACGGCTTCTCCGCCGAGCTGGAGCATGCCGACTTCAAAGGTCATTCTGGTCCGGAGCGAAGGTTTCTGGAAAATCATGGCCAGAATTTTATCCTTCAATACCTTGCGGTACTTGCCCGGATTCTTCTTCATCTTTTCCGTGAGGTCCAGCCATTCGTGAAACTCGTAGGTGCTGAGGTCGTGAATGGTAATAAAATCTTTCTTCATAACTGTCCTCCAATTACTGAACTGTTTTCTTATCTTCTCCGGGCACAATCCTGGTCCCGGAGCGGTTGAGCAGAGCTGCCTTCAGGTGATTGGCCGAGGTGATCAGGACTTCCCGGCCCCCGGCTTCGATGTATTCAATGGCCGCCCGGATTTTGGGCCCCATGGAACCCGGCGGAAACTGGCCTTCTTCCAGATATTTCTTGGCTTCAGCCACCGTAATTACAGGCAATGGTTTCTGGTCTGGCCGACCGAAATTATAATAAACCCGGGGAATGCCGGTCAGGATGATGAACAGGTCAGCCCCAACTTCCCTGGCCAGCAAGCTGGCGGCATAGTCCTTGTCGATCACCGCCTCCACTCCCTCATACAGGCCCCGGTTGTTCAGGATGACCGGGATGCCGCCGCCCCCGGCCGCAATCACCACCCGGCCCGAAAGCACCAGGTCCCGGATTATCCACTTGGGCACGACATCGATCGGTCGGGGCGAGGGCACGACCTTGCGATAACCGCGGCCGGCGTCTTCTACCATGGTCCACTTTTTCTGTCGGGCCAGTTGCTGGGCCCGGAATTTCGGATAGAATGGACCCACCGGCTTGGTCGGTTTCTGGAAAGCCGGGTCTTCCCGGTCGACCACCACCTGGGTGATGATGGTGGCCACATCTTTGTCTATAGAATTCTTCCGCAGCTCGTTAACTATGGCCTTTTCCAG
>JANLGB010000089.1 GCA_024653405.1 Candidatus Saccharicenans sp. | reverse complement strand
CTTTGGAGCAAGGAGAAGTTCAGATGAAAAAATCACCGCCAGCCAGAGTGGCCAGTCTCTGCCTGTTCCTGATTCTGAGCTTTCTATCCTGGCGGCCCCTGCCGGCCTCCGAACGACCGCTGAGCTATGAGATAAAAGTGGAGCTCCTGCCCGAGACCGCCAGACTCCAGGGTCGGGAGACGATAACCTGGACTAATACTACCGGAGATTATGTTCCAGACCTCTGGTTTCACCTTTACTGGAATGCCTTCAAGAATGAGCTGTCAACCATGGCCAGGGAAGCCCGGCGGGAAAAGCTGTTCACCAGGTACCGGGTGCGGAAGGACGACTGGGGCTGGGTTAAGATAACCTCGCTGACCACGGCCTCCGGAGTTGACCTGATGCCGGCGGCCTCTTTTATTAGCCCGGAAGCCCCCCCTAATCCCGGCGACCAGACTGTTCTGCGGGTGGAATTGCCCGAACCGCTGGCTCCGGGCCAGACCCTCAACCTGCACCTGGAATTCCAGTCTAAAGTGCCGAAGAACGGACTCCGGACCGGCTACTACCGGGACGGCTTTTTCATCTCCCAGTGGTTTCCCAAACTTGGAGTTTATGAAGAAGGCCGGGGCTGGAACTGTCACGAATACCATCTGAACTCAGAATTTTATGCTGATTTTGCCGACTACCGGGTCGAGATCACGGTTCCAGCCAGGATGGTGGTCGGAGCTTGCGGCCAAGAGGTGTCCAGGGTAGAAGACCCGGCCAGCGGCCGGACCAGCTACACTTATGTCCAGCAGAACATTCACGATTTTGCCTGGACGGCCTCGCCCCGTTTCCTCAAGCTGGAACGCTGGTTCAGGGGAGAGGAAGAGGTCACGGCTGAAGAATACCGGCAGGTGGCCGAGTTGCTGGGCCTGTCGCCGGAAGAAATCAGGTTGCCCGACGTGCGGATGATTTTGCTCATCGAAAAACAGCATCAGAAGCAGGCCGACCGTCACTTCCGAGCGCTACGGGCTGCTCTGAAATATTACGGGCTGTGGTACGGACCATATCCCTACGAGACGATTACCATGGTCGACCCGCCCTTCAGAACGGGAAGCGGCGGGATGGAGTATCCAACCCTGTTCACGGCCGGGACCTCGGTCATCCTGGAAAAAGACGTTCTATCACCAGAAGGAGTGATCATCCATGAATTCGGTCACGGCTACTGGTACGGCCTGGTGGCCAACAATGAATTTGAAGAGGCCTGGCTGGATGAAGGAATAAATACCTACTCCACCGGCAAAGTCTCGGAAGTGGCTTACGGACCAGGACGCTTGCCTTTCCGCTTCAACGGGCTGCCGCTAAACTGGCTTATTCGGTTCCCGGCTGTTTACGACTGGCAGCTCGGCCGGGTGATGTCCGGGCCGGTGTCGAAACTTGACCCGATAGCCACCGAGTCCTGGAAATTCTATAACTCCATGAGTTATTCCCTGAATGTCTACTACCGGGCGGCCACCTGCCTTTATACTCTCGAAAGATATCTGGGGGAGAAGACCTGGGCCAGGATAATGAGGACTTACCACCAGCGCTACCGTTTCCGTCACCCCCGGACCGGGGATTTTATCAGGGTGGTCAACGAGGTTTCCGGCCAGGACCTGACCTGGTTCTTTAATGAATTCTTTTTCCAGGCCAAAGAGTTCGACTATGCTATCGGCTCGGTTGAAACCGCGGTCAAACCAGAAAAATATCGCGGCTTGTTCGATGACCTGCCCACCACGAATTCTGTTACCACCGAAAAAAAAGAAAAGAAACCGGACCAGAAAAAAGAAAAAATTTACCAGACAACTATCAGCCTGCGCCGCCTGGGGGAAGCCCGTCTGGGACCCGGGCTGAAGCTCAAGCTCCGGGTTGAATTTGAAGACGGCGCGGTCGAGTGGAGAGAATGGGACGGTCAGAGCCGCTGGGCCCGTTTTGATTTTGAAAGACCGTCCCTGGTCAAGACGGCTGTTCTCGACCCTGAAGCCATCTGGTTGGTCGATACCAACCTGGCCAACAATAGTTATTCCCGGAAGGGCCCGGGAGCCAGGCTTCTGAGCCAGACCAGCGGTTGGCTGTGGCTTGTCCAGCAGCTTCTACTGACTATTTCTGGCTGCCTGTAGGCGAAAGGAGACAACCATGAATTTGACCATATGTCTGAAACCAGGTTTCAACAGAACCCTATTCCGGTTTCGGCTATCTGTTTATCTGTGGTTGATCTTGCTGGTTCTGGCCATCCTGGCCATGGCTCCAGTTAATTTCTTGCTCCACCAGCAGCTCGGTCACCTCTATTTACCAGAAAATCCGCTGATGCCACTGGAACTCAGCCTGCTGGAAGTTTTGCTGGCCAATCAGGCCCTGCTGGCACCCTATGCCAGCTTTCTACTGATCTTTATCCTGATAAGTGCGGTGCTCTTTGTTTTTCTGAGCGCTGGATTTTTTGGCCGGATGCTCAGTCCCGACCCGGTGGTAACTTTCAGGGAATTCCTGGCTGACGGCTGCCGCTATTTTTGGAAATTCATTCTTTCGCTCTTGGTTTTCCTGCCATTCCTGGTGCTCATGTTGCTGCTGTTCAGGCTGCTGGCCCTGCCGCTCAACCTATGGTCGGAAGGGGCGGTCAGCGAGTGGCCGGTCCTCATCGCTTCTAACTGGCGGATGCTTTTTTTGATACTTCTGTGGACTGCTTTCAAGCTGCTCCTGGACCTGGTCAGAATTATTATCGTCACCGAATCCAAGAAAGTGATCCCGGCTTATGCCTCGGCTATCCGTTTCTTGCGCTTTAACTTTTTCCGGCTCTGGGGATTGTACCTGCTGTTGGGACTGGCGGTGACCTCGATTTCGTTTCTGTGGCGTTGGCTAGCCCGGCTTTTTTCTTCAGGCGCCCCCGCCGCTCTGCTGCTTATAATTATTCTCGGACAGGCCTACGTGTTATTCCGGCTGCTGGCCAGACAGGCCTTTATCGGGGTGGAATATAGTTACTACACTTATAGAAAGGGACAGTAAATGGTCCAGCTGAAATTTCTGGGAGCTGCTTCCCAGGTTACCGGTTCCTGCTTTCTGCTGACAGCTAACAGTTTGAATTTTCTGGTCGATTGTGGCTTATACCAGGAAAGGGACTTTCAGGCCAGAAATTGGGAGCCCTTTCCTTTTCCCCCGGCCCGGATCAATTATATTCTCCTCACCCATGCCCACCTTGACCATTGCGGCCTCATCCCCAAGCTGTACCGGGAAGGCTTCCGCGGCCAGATACTCTGCACCCCGCCTTCGGCTGAACTCCTGCCCATAGTTCTGCTCGACACGGCCAAGCTCCAGGAAGAAGACGCCCAGATCAAGAAGAAAAGGCACGAAAAAGAAGGTCGTCGCGGTCCCTATCCAGAAATTCCGCTTTACACCGTGGCCGACGTGGAAAAAGTCCTGCCCCTGGTCCAGCCCGTGGACTACCACCGCCAGGTCAAGCTGGCTCCGGGTGTAGAAGTGGTGTTCAATGAAGCCGGTCATATCCTGGGCTCGGCCATCGTTGAAGTCCGGTTCGAAGATAACCAAGAGTCGAGGCGGCTGCTTTTTTCCGGCGACCTGGGCCAGTGGAACAAGCCGCTCGTCCGGGATCCCGAAACCTTTACCCAGGCTGATTACCTGGTGCTGGAATCAACCTACGGCGACCGCGAGCACGACCACCCGGAACAGGTCGCGGAGCGGCTGGCCGAAAACGTCAACCAGGTTGTCTCCAGGGGAGGCAATCTGGTCATCCCAACCTTTGCCATAGAACGGGCCCAGGAACTGATGTTCCACCTGAGCCGCCTGGTCAGGCAGAAAAAAATCCCCCAGCTTCCGGTCTTCCTGGACAGTCCCATGGCCGTCAGCGTCACCAACGTTTTCGGTCATTTCCTGAAATACCTGGATGAAGAATCGCGGGGCCTGTTTTCTTCTGGGGAAAACCCCTTCGAATTTCCGGGATTAAAGCTGGTCCAGAGTTTCGAAGAATCCAGGTTGATAGAAAAGGTTCGGGGTTCAGCCATCATCATGGCCGGTTCCGGCATGTGCACCGGCGGGCGCATCAAGCAGCACCTGGTCAGCAACATCAGCCGCCCGGAATCGACCATCCTGTTCGTCGGCTACCAGGCCCGGGGAACCCTTGGCCGGCAGATTCTGGAGGGTCAGTCCCCGGTCAGGATTTATGGCCAGATGTACCAGGTCCGGGCCACCGTCGACCAGATCCAGGGATTCTCGGCTCATGCCGACCGGGCCCAGCTCTGGAAATGGCTCAGGTCCTTCAACCAGCCGCCCCGAAAAATCTTCCTGGTCCATGGAGAAAGAGAGGTCATCCATAACTTTGCCCAGGAGATTATTGCCGAAACCGGCTGGCCGGTGGAAGTGCCAGATTATTTGGCTGCCTATCCACTCCCTTGAAACCAGGGTCAGTCAAATTTTTAGGTCCTGGCAGAAATAAAAACTCTCGAGCTCAGTCTGAAAGTCCTGGAATTTCCGGCAGCTTTTCCAAGCCGCAGGAGCGGGCATAAGCCGTCATGATGGACCTGAGTTCTACCTCTTTCTCCCGGCACCGTTCCGGTCTCTGGTAAAGGTTCAACCTGCGGCTCACTTCCTTCCCAGCCCTCTGGAAGATGTCCAGCCGGCCGAGGGCGGTCCAGGTGTCATAGACATCGCGGTCGAGGACCGAGGAGAAATAATGTTCCTGGCGGTACCATTTCCTGGTGTGGGGAAGAACCAGAAAATTGAAATCAGCCCCGAGCTCCTGGAACAGGTGCAGGGCCAGGGGCTTTTCCCTGAGGGCCACTCCCCGGACGAGCCTCAAGACCTGGCCGCAGATATCGTTGTCAATGACCAGTTTCTCCAGGCTCTGGGTGCTCTCAAAATCCAGCATCCCGGCCCCGGAGATGACGTTGATCCCGGCCAGACCGGCCAGGGTGGCTCCCATGGCTGTCTCCAGCCCGGCCTGGGCATCAACCAGCTTGGAATCGCTTAAACCCATATAGGCATGAGTGGGCAGGTGGAGGTGTTTGGCGATCTGGGCGAAGGCCCCGTTGATCATCATGGTTTCCACCGCTCCCATGGGGGTGGTCCCTTTCCTCATGTCAAAGCTGGCCGGTGAACCGCCAAAGATGACCGGCGCTCCCGGCCGGGCCAGCTGGCAGATGACCAGCCCGCCAAAACTCTCGGCCACCTGCTGCACCAGGGTCCCGGCCAGGGTAACCGGGGAAGTGGCCCCGGTGAGGCCCATGGGAATGAGTTCCGACGGCACCCCCAGGCGGCTGCATTGGATCAGGCTCTCGGCCGTCAGCCGGCTCCATTTAAGGGGTGGGGAAGGGCAGGCATCAAAAATGGCCAGGGGTTTTGCGGCCAGGGATTTTTCGTCCCCGCGGATGGCCAGCAGCAAATCCAGCATGGGCTTCAGGCTTTCCACCCGGAAAAGGCCGGTGACAAAGGGCTTGCGGCTAAAAAGAAAGCCCAGGTAAAGGCGATAGATATCGGCCATTTCTTTCGGGACGTCGGCGCTGACCAGGGCCGTGCTCTGAAAATCCAGGTTTTCCAATGTTTCCACCAGCTGGTAAAGCCGGACCAGGTCGTCGGTCCGGGGTTCGCGTTCCTCGAGCCTTTCCGGGTCCAGGAGCTTGATGGCCGCCGAGCCCGGGTCAAAATGGATTTCATCCTGTCCCACCAGGTATTCCTGCTGGCCCTCAAGGTCATACAGCTTGATTTCAGCGGGGCAACTCCTGAGGCCTTTCTCCACCAGGTTTCGTGAGAGGAACACCCGGCTACGCCGCTGGTCAATTTTCTCCCCGGCCTCGTCCAGGAGTTTCAGGGCCACCTCGTTTTCCACGAACAAGCCCACTTTTTCCAGGAGTTCGAAGGCTTCCTCTATAATCTGCTCAACTGCGGCCTGGCTTAAAAACCTTACCTGAGGTCTGATGGCTTCAGCCATGATTACCTCCTTATCTGGACCAGGCTGCGGGCGACCGCCACCGCCTGGACCGCGCTTTCGCCGTAGCCGTCGGCTCCGATTTCCCGGGCATATTTTTCTGTGACCGGAGCCCCGCCGACCATCACCCGGAACCGGTCCCTGAGCCCGCTGCTTTTTAGCAATTCTATAACCTTTTTCTGGTTGAGCATGGTCGTGGTCAGCAGAGCCGACAGGGCAATCAGGTCGGCTTTTTCCTCGACAGCCGCTTCCACAAACTTATCAATCTTCACGTCAGCCCCCAGGTCGATGACCTCAAAACTGGCCGCCCTCAGCATTGAGGCTACCAGGTTCTTGCCGATATCGTGGATATCTCCTTCAACCGTACCGATGACCACCCGCCCGGCCGATTGTAGTGTCTGGCCGGTAGCTTTAAGAGCTGCCTGCAGGATGGCCATGGCCGCCTTCATAGCTTCGGCCCCGGCGATTAATTCAGGAAGAAAATATTCGCCGGCTTCCCACAGCCGCCCCACTTCCTCGATGGCCGGCAGGCAGGCTTTTTCTATGATTTCGAGCGGCGGCCGCCCGGAGGCCAGGGCCTTTTCAGCCAGGGGGCCGGACTCGTCCACCCGGCCCTGAATTATGGCCTGAGTAAGAAGTTGAAGCTGCTCACTTGTTTCCTGTTTCATCCAACTCTCCTTTCAAGATATTATCGGCTGAGGCAGAAATTATTTCAGCCATTTTTTTGATGTATTCCGGCGAGGTACCGCAACAACCGCCGATTATCCTGGCTCCGGCCCTGATCAATTCGGGAATGTAACTGGCATATTCTTCCGGGCCCTGGTTGTAGAAGGTTGAGCCATCGGGCCCGAGCTGGGGCTGCCCGGCATTGGCCTGGGCCAGGAGCGGCTTGGCGGTCAGGGAGCGCAATATTCTTATAAGCCCTATCATCTGCTCCGAGTTCAGGGTGCAGTTGGCGCCAAAGGCCGGCACCCATTCTTCTTCCATGACTTTAACGAAGGCTTCTGGACTGACGCCCATAATGGTGAAATAACCCCGGCGGGTCAGCTGAAAAGTCAGGCTGACCAAAACCGGAAGCGAACAGGTTTCCCTGGCCACCTTCAAAGCCAGCAGCGCTTCCTTCAGGTCATACTGGGTTTCTACCAGAAGAAAATCAACCCCGCCGGCGGCCAGTCCTTCCACCTGCGGCCGGAAGGCTTCGGCCAATCGGTCCTCGGTCAGGTCGCCCACGGGCTGCAGAAACTTGCCGGTAGGACCGATACTGCCACCCACATAACAACCTTCAGGGCAAACACTCCGGGCAACCCGGGCTGCTTTGTAATTAAGGTCATAGGCTCGGTCTTCCAGCCCGTAACCGGCTAACTTCAATCTATTCCCGCCGAAGGAATTGGTCAGGATAGCTTGAGAGCCGGCAGCCAGATAAGCCAGATGTATGGCCGCCACCGCTTCCGGCCTTTCCTCGTTCCAGGCCTCGGGGCAATGGCCCGGGGGCAGTCCGGCCCGGAAGAGTTCGGTGCCCATGGCCCCATCGAGCAGTAGAACCCGGTCTTTGATTAAACCCTGTAGATCAAGCATCGGTTTTTCTCCAGTAACGACGGCTGAGGGCCAGGGCTTTCAGGAATTCAGACTGAAAATCCTGGCTCCCGGCCAGCGACAGATGTTCGACCCGGTCCGGCAATTTCTCTACCTCCTGCCGGGCCTGGCGGCTCAACAGCAACAGCCGGGCCCCGGCCAGAGAAGCATTGCCCACAAAAAAGATTTTCCGGCGGGGCAGGGGAGGGAGGAGACCAAGGGCCAGGCATTGAGCCAGGTCGACCGAATTGCCAAAAACTCCCGCCAGAAATAACCCGTCAAGCTTGGTCCAGTCCAGACCGGCGGTTTTCAGCAGAAGCCTGGTGCCACTCTTAACGGCGGCTATGGCTAACTGCAGCTTTCTTATATCTATTTGGGTGAGAGACAGGCGGCTGCTGACCGGGATTTCAGTCCGGCCTTTTAGAATCCGGCCCGATTCAGCCAGCAGACCAGCCTTCAAGGACTCGGCCAGTACTCCCAGCAGGGCCGAGCCGCAGAGACCGGTTGGCTTTTTCCCGCCAATCGTCCTGATGACAAACCGGCCTTGCTGCCATTTCACTTCCTCTATGGCCCCGTCCACTGCCCTCTGACCGCAGGAAATTCCGCCACCCTCAAAAGCCGGCCCGGCCGCGGTGGAAGCCGCCAGAAGCATTTTCCCTTTTTTCAGGACGATTTCGCCGTTAGTGCCCAGGTCCAGGTAGAGAAAGTTACCCGACCGTCTAATTAAACCGGTATATACCAGGCCAGCAGCAATATCGCCCCCGACAAAACTTCCCAGGTTGGGGCTAAGGTAAACCAGACCATGAGGATTGATCTCGAGCCCGGCCTCAGCCGCCGGGACCGGAGGATGGGAGAGAAACAGCGGACGGAAGGGAGCACGGCCGAGCGATTCCACCGGCAGTCCCAGAAACAGGTGATTCATGACCGTGTTGCCGGCCAGGCTGGCCGCATAAATCCAATTTCTCCTTATCCCGGCCTGGCGGCTCAGGGCTGCGACTAGGTTTTCAACGGAGCTCAGGGCTGATTGCCTGAGTTTTTTCAGGTTTTCTGGTTTTTCCAGGGCAAATCCGGCCCTGGAGATCAGGTCAGCTCCAAAAGCCGCCTGCCGGTTATCGGTTACAGACGCGCCCGCCACCTTACCGCCGAGAAGGTCCAGGAGTTCAACCGAAATGGT
>JANLGB010000088.1 GCA_024653405.1 Candidatus Saccharicenans sp. | reverse complement strand
CGCGGTTCACGGGCTGCGGGTATTGGTGGTGGATGACAATCAGACCAACCGGGTCATCCTGAAAGAAATGCTCCAGAGCTGGCGGATGAAGCCGGAAGAAGCCGCTTCCGGGCCTCAAGCCCTGAAGTTAATCCAGGCTGCTATCGATCGGAAGGAAGCCTTCGAGCTTTTCATCCTGGACCTGTCGATGCCGGAAATGGACGGCTTCGAGCTGATCCGGAAAGTCAAAGAAATTGAAGAGGCCCGACAGGTGCCCATTATCATCCTGACCTCGGCCGACCGGGTGGGCGACCTGCACCAGGCCCGGGAACTCGGGGTCCAGGCTTACCTGGTCAAACCGGTCCGACCTTCTGACCTGCTCGATACCATCATGGCCATCAAGGGGACGGCCGAAGCCGAGCCCAAACTGGAAGTGCCCATAACTGAGCACACCCTGCCCGAATTCCGCCGCAAGTACCACATCCTGCTGGCTGAAGATAACCCGGTCAACCAAAAGGTGGCCATCCACCTGCTGCAAAAAAAGGGTCACCGGGTTACGGTGGCCGAGAACGGGCGGCAGGCGCTGGAATTCCTGGAGAAGGAAAAATTCGACCTGGTGCTGATGGACGTCCAGATGCCGGAAATGGACGGGTTTGAAGCCACCAGGCAGATTCGCCAGCAGGAGAAAGCCAGCGGTGAGCACCTGCCTATAGTGGCTATGACTGCCCACGCCATGAAGGGCGACCGGGAAAAATGCCTGGAAGCCGGGATGGATGATTACGTAGCCAAGCCCCTCTACCCGGAACAATTATACCGGGCCATCGAACGGGCTATCGCTTTGAAACAGGACATAGGAAAAAGAGAATCGCCCGGTGAATAAACCGGTAGGAGGCAAAGCATGCCTGGAGTAACTGACCCGAACGACCCGATTAACAGGGAAGAAGTCCTGGAGAGAATCGGCGGCGATGAAGCCTTCCTCAAAGAACTGCTGAATATATACAATGAGGAGTTCAATGCCAAATACCAGGAGCTGGAAAAGGCCATCCAGGACAAAAATTTCCAGAACATCCGTGAGGCCGGGCATTATCTCAAAGGCGCTGCGGCCAACCTGAGCCTGCCCGGGCTAAGGGAAGCTTCCTGGAAGATGGAGCAGGCCGGCCAGGCCCAGGACCTGGAAGCGGCCCGGCAGGCCCTGCGCTCCCTTAAAAACGAATACCAGCGCCTCCGGGAATACTTAGGAAGTCAAGTTTGAAGACTGGGTCCTGGCCACAATCAGACCTGAGCCCGAAAATTTCCGGTGGCAGAAGGTCACTAATCGCGGATAAAATGAGGCATTTCCACAGGGATTTCCAGGCTGAGTTCAACCAGTCCTCTCACTTCTCCACCCGAGGTCCAGGCCGCCTGGTAGATTATTTTTTTTCGGCCCTGCTTTTCAATGGTATAGATGTTGGGCCGACCAGTCTCCAGGATCTGCCTGATTTTTTCTCTGGATTCCGGACGGTGGCAGTCCCGAATGTTTTGACCCAACAGGGACCTTCCGCCTTCCGCCTCAAAAGCCAGGGCCGCCTGGCAATTGAGGAAAATAATCTTTCCATCAACATCAGTTATGGTTATGGCTCCGGGAAATTCTTCCATCCAGTCTGCCTTGTTCATCTGTCTCTCCCTGATTCTTCCTGGTTGCCCGCGGGGGCTTATTCCTGATATAGATTTATACAGGAAATTAAGGTCTCATGGTAGACTATTCTGGGTCTAATGAAAAATGGTCAGCAGGGGAATTGATATGAACAAGAATGTCAAAGTCCGGTTAAAACTGGATTCCTTGATAAGGGTAAACCCGAAAAATCCGGCCGGCCGGCTGGCCACCCCGGGCGGGAGAATTGTCTTAATTACGGTGGTGATGGCTACCCTGATTCTGACCCTCTGTCCGCGGACGCCCGCGGCTCAAACCTTAGGTTCGGGCCGGATAGTTTTTACTGGCCACCAGGATGGAAGTGAACTTAATAACTCATTTCTATTGTTGACCCCTGTTTCCTCACAGCAGAAAGTGGAAAGCCCTTCACTCCAGGTTAGAATCCAGCAGTTCCTGGCCAGGAAAATTGGCCTGGAGCGTCTGGAAAAAGTCGAGCAGGAATTAAGGCCTCTGGTGGATTCAACCGCCCTAGACCTTTACCTGCTCTACTTCTGGCTAAAGGGGCAGCCCCTGGAAGGCTTGGTCCTGGCCCGGCTGCAACTGCGGCAGAGAAATGACGACCCGGCTCTTCTGGCCAACGCCGCCGCCTTTCTCTACATTCTTGGAGAATACCAGCTGGCACAGCAAGCGCTGGAGTCCGCCCGGAACAAGGCCCCGGACAACCCCGTTGTCCTGAACAACCTGGGAGTTCTGCATTTCGCTCTGGGCCAAACGGAGGAGGCCAGGAAGTTTTTTATTAGAGCTACAACTCTTGATAACTACCAGCCCGAGGCCAACCGGGCTTTATACCTATTGAGCCTGGCCAGCCAATCCCGGGACGGCACCTCGAATTACCTGAAAAAATCCCTCCTGGGAGCCTACCGTCAATCCCTGGCTGGCGATCTTCCCGGACTGCCGTTGCCCCAGTCCTTCCAGCAGGAAATCTTCCTGGCCAGACCTGAATTACCAGATGACTTTGAATCATACCGGAGGCTTATCCCCTTCTACCAGACTGCCTTCCTCAAGATGGAAGGAAAAGAAGTGGACCTTAACCAGAAGCTGGAGCGACTGCTGGCCGCCGGTCTGAACTTTCCGGAAACAGAAACCTTAATCAGCGACGGACTGGCTCTCAGCTCCAGCCGGGCTTATTTCCATTTAAATGAAATAGAAGGCCAACTGGATTTTCTGGAAAGGGAAATTGAACGGCCGGTTGACCTGGAGCTGACCCAGCTTCTGTCGCGGGCCAGCAGCCAGCTGGAAGCTGTATTCAAGGATTACCAGAAAAGGGAGAAAGATTGCCTGGGCCTGCCCCGGGCTGAAAGGTTGGACTGCATCGAAAAAGCCCGCAGCGAATATTGCCAGCGCTACCGCCAGCAAGCTGAGTACTTTTACCAGAGATACAAGAAGATTGTGCTCAATTATTTTCAGCAGTCCGAGCCGCGGCTTAAGAATTTCGTCAACAGTTTTTACTTCTGGGTTCGTTACCTGCCGGAAGATCAGAGGCTAAGAAAAATAACCGAGGCCGAACTCCGAGTTTGGAGGCTCTACCAGCGGCTTTGGGAAAAAACCTTCCTGATGCTGACCAAAATCAGCCCGCCGGCTTTTAGCGACTGCCTGACGGCGCTGCCCCTGGAGCCAGAAAAGCCAGCTGAGCCGGTCATCACCTTATATGACCCTTTCTCCACCCTCAACCTTGACTACCAGGATGACTGGCTGACCTTCAGGGTCCGGGCCGACAGGATTATCTTTTCCCTGCGCCGGCCGCTGGCCGAGCTCTCACCGCCCGGGACAGCCCTGATGTCCACCATCCATCTCTACCCGCCAGAGACTTCGGGTGCCCGTCCCCTGTACCTGGTGCTGGAAGCCGGGGGCAAACTGACCGACCTGGGGGAGCTCGGGCCCTGGGCTTTTGCCGGGCTGAGCAGCACCACTTCCTGGAAAATGCTGATAAACCTCAGCCTGCCCGAACCGAGCAAAAACTGATAGACAGCCGCTTTTCTTTCCTGATAAAATAGGAAAAATTTAAATTGGGAGAGGCAGGTTTCGATCATGGACAACCAAGCCAGAACTCGTTTCCCGAAAACCTTCTGGACGGCCAACACCATTGAACTGTTTGAAAGGGCAGCTTACTATTCGATGGCTTCCTTTATGGTCATCTACCTGAAGGAAGTCCTGGGCATGTCGCCAACCCTGGCCACTTTTCTTAACGGCTCCCTGTTGTGGGGACTGATCTACTTCATGCCGATTGTTTCCGGCACCCTGGCCGACAAGTACGGTTTCAAACGTTCGCTGAGCCTGTCTTTCTTCATGCTCTTCCTGGGATACCTGATTATGGGTAATGTCCAGAAGTTCTGGCCGGCCCTGGCCGGAAGCCAGGCGACTACCATCAACTACACCATCCCGGTGGTGGCAGCCATCATCCTGATCGGACTGGGTGGGTCCGTCGTCAAACCCTGCATTGCCGGCACCATCCAGAAAACATCCGGTCTCCAGGCCACCCTGGGCTTCGGCATCTTTTACATGGTGATAAACATTGGCTCCATCACCGGCCGCGGCGTTTCCTATTTCATCCGCACCAGCCTGGGAATACCAGCCATCTTCACCTATGCTTCCACCGTTTTTATCTTCCTCGGGCTGCTGGTGGTCCTGTTAATCTACCGGGAACCGGAATACGTCAGCGACGGGATAAAGGACGGCCAGCAGGTCCGGAAAAAAACTCTCAAGGAAGCTATCCTGGGGATCTTTATCGTTCTAAGTAACCTGAAATTTGTCTTCTTCCTGGTGGTCATTGCCCTGTTCTGGTTTCTTTACGTTCAGCTTTATAACCTGATCCCGCTTTTCCTGCGACACATCGACCCCAACGCCCCGGTGGAACTCTATACCCTGGCCAACCCGCTGATGATCGTCTGCTTCCAGTTGCTGATCACCAGGCTGGTAAAAAGATGGACCCCGGTCAAATCCATCCTGCTCGGGGTGGGGGTGACTACCGCGGGTATGCTGCTGAACATCCTGCCGGTTGTGCTGTATTCTGATATTAGCCACCGGGTGTCCCTGGCCGGTCTGGCCATTCCCATCGCCGGGATATTCCTCCTGGTCAGCATCGCTTCCATGGCCGTGGGCGAAATGATGGCCTCACCCCGGATTTACGAATACATCGGGCGCATCGCCCCCAAGGGAGAAGAAGGGCTGTATCTGGGCTATGCCAACCTACCGGTGGCCATCGGCAGCATCCTGGGCGGACCGCTGGGCGGCGCCCTGTACCAGAGGCATATTGCCAGCCCCCTGCAGGCTGGCCAGTCGCCGAACTACATCATCATCTGGGCGATAATAGCCTTCCTGGGGGTTTGCTCAATGGCCGGGCTGGCTATTTATGACCGACTCCTGGCCCGCGACAAAACAAACAAGACATAGCAAACAGGGCGGGATGCCCGGTGAGCTTAATTAGTTGCCAAACCTGGGATTGACCACACCGGAATAAATAGAGCCGAAGGTATAGTTCAGGCCGAGGGAGATGCCGTAGCTATAAGCCGTGGCCAGGGCTTTTCTCTGCAACAGAATATCTTCCAGGCTCAGGTCCCCCTTGGCCAGGTAAATCTGGTCCTTAATCTTGGCGAACCGTCCCGAAATCCCCACCGAGAAGCCCCGGTAGAGCCGCAGGTTCATGCTGGCATTAAACACCAGGTGATTCTTGCTGAAATCGTGAAAGTAGTGAAAACCTTCCAGCGAGGCGTTGACATTTCCCCATGGTTCCTTGATTTCGAGGGTGATCGACAGGGTTTCCCCCAGCAGGGCTTCGTGGGTCTTGTCGTAAATTGTTTCTTCGCGGTAATAATTCAGGTTGAAGCCCACCCGGTAGAGAAATCTCAGCTGCCGCCGGGTAGATTCCGAATAAGGAAAATAGTTATATTCAATGGCCGGGGCCGGATTTATGTTAAGCTTGATGTTATTGTAGGTGGACGAGGACATCCCCAACCAGCCGCCGACCGACCAGTGATTGCTTAGGGCATAGACGGCCAGGGTGGACAGGCTGAAGCTGCTCTGGCGGGAGGTGATGAGGCTGGTCACGTCGTCCTCGGTTATCTTGAACCGGCTGTTGTTAAAACGGCCGGAAAGGCCCGAGCGGAATTTTAATTTTTCTGTGACCCGGCTGGCGCTAAGATTGCTGTGCAGCGAGAAAAAATTCTTGGTCTCTTCGCCGGACAAGCTGCCGGATAAACCCAGGTTAAAAACCCAGAAATTCCAGGGATCCTCGACTTCTGCCGGCGGCAGGCGCTTTTCGAAATCGATCCGCAAGTAATCGCCCAAATCGGTCTTGGCCAGGTAGGGTACCAGGCCCACCTTGAGCACCCGGACCAGGCCTTTTCTTTCGGTATCGGCTGAATCGGTCCTGGCTGAGACATATTTCAGCGTATGATGAACGTCATAAAAATTGTTGCGGCCAATAAAATTTAAACTGTATTCCCGGCCGCCGGCGGCGGTACCCTGAATAGTAATCAGGATGTGAACATCAGCTTCGGTTCGCTCCCGGACGAAACTGACGAAGCTCAATTCCGAGCGGATATAATTCATATCACACTGGTGACAGTCGATAAAAACCCGGGGAGGCTCCTGCACCACTCTGGGGATTCTCTCCTGAGCCGCGGCCGGGGCGGTCAGCAGCCACAGCAGGCCGGCTATCCACGGCCAATATCTGGAAGATTTCATGCCGGTTCTCCTTCAGTCCGGTCTGCAACCATACTTTCTATCTCCTCTGACCCGTCCAGGTCCGGACCGGCAAGGAAGGCGGGACTTATCCTTTTCCTGGCCGCGATTTCTCTTCTAATTGCTTTATCAGGTCAACGTTAACACCGTAAGCCTGGGGCTCAATCCGGTTGGCCATTGCCCGGTAAATTTCTGGGTGTCTGAACCAGTCCTTGGCTTCGCGGTGGAACAGGTCAAAAAGAACTTTCAAGCCAAAAATCGTTCCCAGGGGGAAAAAGGCCAGCAGCAGTATTGCCAGCACCAGGGAAGCCGGCCAGCTCCAGCGCCGGCCATGTTTAATTCCAGAGGCGGTTTTCAAGCCGGCTATTCCGAAGAGCAGAGAGATGATGGCCACCGCCAGCCCCCGGCTCAGCAGGAAATCCACCCCGGCCAGCTGCCGCAATTCGCTGCCCGGGCCGAGGCTCAGCCGGGCCAGGACCAGCAACCCGATGGTGACAAAAAAAGTCAGCAAGCTGAGGATGGCCACGACCTTGATTATCTGCCGGATGAGACTGACTTTTTCGGGCATCATAATAACCTGCTGGTCTTCTATTTTACTTGAGTTCAGGCTGGATTCAAGCCCGAAATTCAGATAGAATTGGCCTGCGGAAAGCGCCCGGAATTATTTTTTTCAGCTTCAAGCTCTCGCTGCCGACAATATAATTGGCAGTTTTTTTGAGCATTAAAATAACCGAAAAGCGAGGCGACCGATGAAAAGAATGGTTATTCTAGCCCTGGCCCTGGTCTTCCTGGCCACGGCCCTTCCAGCCGACGTCTACATCAAGACCATCAATCATGTTGACCCCATCAACGCCATGGGGCAGAGCTTTCCGGCCAGGGACACTGTTTCCGAGCAATGGATCAGCGACGATTTTTACTATCTCGATACCGGTGAAGGTTTTTCTTACCTGTATGATATCAAGAAAAACATCATCTATCTCATCTCCCATCGCACCAAATCCTATCTGGAAATAAAACCGCCGGCTGACTTTTCCAGCCTCCTGCCGCCCGAGCTGGCCCCCATGGCCCAGGCCCTGGAGCAGATGACTATGTCGGTCAGGCCCACCGAAGAGACCAGGGTGGTCAACAATATCAAATGCCAGGGATACCGGCTGGAAATGACCATGATGATGTACCCGATAGAGATGAACATCTGGGCCTCGGAAGAGCTCCCGGTCAACCTGAAAAAATTCCTGGAAACTGTCTGGCCGGAGATAAACAAGCTGGAGTTTAAGGTTTCCAGCCAGGCCTATTCCGAGCTGGCTAAAATCAAGGGCCTGTGGATAGCTTCTGAAACCAGGGCCCAGATGACGGGGGTGGAGGTTACCTCCCGGTCGGAAGTCAGCGAGATCAGCAAGAAGACTCCGCCAAAGGGAATTTATACGCTGCCGGCGAACTACCGGAAAAAAGACCGGCTGGAAATGGAAGACATCCAGGGTTTCTGAGTCCGGGTGGCGGTCAGTGGCCCGGGCGGCCGTTTTCTGGCCTGGCCTAATTCTGGGCTGCAGCTTCCCCGGTTCCGGTCTCCAGCCCAGGCTTCACCATTTAGCCCATCCCTGATATTTCATAAGCAAATCTCCAGGCAACACCTTCCGCTTAATTCTCATTTATAACTCCCCGTTCTGGTTCCTGGCTGATATTATCCTGATATCTAAGAGCTCATCCAGCCAGAAGGCAATATATAGATTTTCTCGTGAGGCAACGAATCAATTTCGCATAGATTTTAAATGAGGCAATTGGTTATCTTGATTTTTGCCCGAGGCGGCATTATCCTTACGCTATGAACACAGAAGACAAGATAAGGGTGCGCTTCGCCCCCAGTCCGACCGGCTACATTCACGTCGGCAACGCCCGGACCGCTCTTTTTAACTGGCTGTTCGCCCGGCAGAAAGGCGGGGTGTTTGTCCTGAGAGTTGAAGACACCGATATCGAAAGGTCGCGGGAAGAGTACGAGCGCAACCTGATCCAGGACCTGCGCTGGCTGGGGCTGGACTGGGATGAAGGCCCTGATGTTGGCGGGAGCTTTGGGTCCTACCGGCAATCGGAAAGGCTTGAACTCTACCATAAATACGCCCGGGAGCTTCTGGACCGGGGCCAGGCCTATTATTGTTTCTGCACGGCCGAAGAGCTGGAACAGCAGCGCCAGGCGGCCCTGGCCGAAGGCCAGATGCCGGTTTACAGCGGTAAATGCCGGAACCTCAGCCTGGGAGAGGCCAGGCGGCGCCTGGCCGCGGGCGAAGAGGGAGCCATCCGACTTAAAGTCCCGGAGGAAGGACTGGTGCAGTTTGAAGACCTGGTCCGGGGGCTGGTGGAATTTGACCTGAAGCTCATCGGCGACCCGATCATTGTCCGCTCCAACGGCATGCCGGCCTATAATTACGCCGTGGTCATTGATGACGCCCTGATGAACATCACCCATGTCATCCGGGGCGAAGACCACGTCAGCAACACCCCGCGCCAGATTCTTTTGTATAAGGCCCTCGGTTTGCAGGTCCCGGTTTTCGCCCACCTGTCGATGGTCATGGGCAAGGATAATACCAGGC
>JANLGB010000087.1 GCA_024653405.1 Candidatus Saccharicenans sp. | reverse complement strand
CGGTAAGCGATCAGGTCAAGTTTCTCTTTCCGGGCCGAGGCTTCATTCCGGCCAGCTGCTTTCTCCCGGCTGAGCAGGTAAAGCAGGCTGGCCACAAAGGCCACCGCCAGGAAAGCCTCGCCCAGCAATGTAACCGACACATGGAGCCAGAGCCAGTAGCTCTGGAGAGCCGGGACCAGCGGCCTGACTTCTTTGGGCAGGGCCGGGGATGAAGCCAGAGCCATCAGGGCCACGATGACCAGCCACAGATAGGGACCGGTTTTTTCCAGCCGGTACTTGCGCTCAAAAATAATTACCGCCAGGACACAGCCCCAGGCCAGGAAGCTGATGGATTCATACATGCTGGTAAAAGGCGCCTGCCGGCTCTGAGCTGTGAAGTATCAATCCCACCAAAGCCAGGTAATAGGAAAACCGGTAGATTTTTTTCCCCGGCCTGAAAAAAGAGACGAAGCCTGACAGCATGACCAACAGGTAAATAAAAAAAGCCATAAGTAGCAACCCAAACTCGTTCATCTTCTATTCCTTTTTATGTTTCAATCCCAGAAGGTCTTTTATTTCCTGCCGGAAGTCCTCCTGGTTTTTCCGGGCATAAACCAGAAAAGCCGGCTGTTGGCCAGCCTGGTGGAGCAGCCGGACTTCCCGGTAGGGGAAATAGAAAGCTGCCAGAAGACCCAGGAGCAGCAGGGCTGAACCCAGCCAGACCAGTCCCGTCCCTGGGTCGGAAGAAACTTCCAGAACTGAAAAAGGCGGGGCCTCAAAGTTCTTGAGCCGGACTTCCAGGTCGTTCCGGCTCGAGCGCTGGTAATGTTTTAAGTTGGGATAGCGATAGAAAACCCAGCCGCTGAAGACAGCCCGGGCACCTTCGGTAATTTCCAGCAGGGCGGCCGGGTTGTTCGGTTGTGGCGACCGGCTGAAGGCCTGGCCGCCGGCATCCAGCTGGAAGTCGGGCAGGAAGGACAGAACCCGGAGTCGGAGGCCATCTCCCAGGTCAGTCCCTCCTCCGGTTTGAACCCGGAGGGTTCTGACCGGACCGCCGGCCAGGCTGGCTTCGAGTTCCAGCAGCGCCTGGTCCCAGTCCTGACCGTAGCTTACCTGGAAGACGTGCCAGCGCTCGTATTTCAGCGGATGATTGACTTCTATAACCTGCTGGCGGCGGACCTGTCCGTTTTCGAGGACTGATACCAGGCTCTTCCAGTCCTTGACGGAACCATCAGGATAATATTCGGTACTGAACCGGTCCAGGCGCAGGGAAAAGCTGTGGCCGGTGACCTGTTCCGACTGCCCTTCCATCAGGGCCAGGGTCAGGCGCTGGCTGAAGATGGCCGAGACTAGCCCCCCGGCGATGATGATAATCAAGCCCAGGTGAACCAGCTCTGGCCCGAACAGGCCCGGCAGTCCCTTCCGGGCCAGGAATGATTTCCGCTCCCCCTGCTGGGCCAGGTGGACCCGGAAGCCTCGCTGCCGGAACAGGGAGGCCAGCTGGAGCGGGTTGTTTTCTAGCCATTCTACCAATTTCAGGTCCTCTTTCTTATCCAGTGCGCTGGCTCTGTAATCCAATCTTTCATCGCTCCGGACCTTAAGCCTCTTTACCCTGGCCGGCAGCTGCTTGACCGAGCAGAAGAACAGGTTTAGCAGAAACAGGAAGACCAGACTGAGAAACAGGGGAGAGCGGTAGAGATGGTCAAACTGGAGAAACCTGACCAGTCCGGCCAGCCGGGGCATATATTGTCGGTAGAAATCCGGGCTTTGCCCCTGGGGAATCAAGGTACCGACTATCGATAGCAGGATAGTGAGAATCAGTAGAATAATCGCCAGTTGAAGTGATGATAGAAATCTCCAGGTTCGGGGCATTATTCCTGCTTACCCTTCAGCTCTTCGGTCCTTTCGGCTTCCTCTTGCTTTTTTTCTCGGCTATTTTAACCATGTCCTGCAAGCTGACCGAGTCAAAATAATTCTTCATCACCCTGGTGCCTTCTTTCCAGATTTCGTGGGCGGCGCAGTAGGAAGACCGGGGGCAAAAGTTCTTGTCTTCGACACATTCCACCAGACAGCAATTGCCCTCCACCGCCTGTAGCACCTCGCTCAACCTGATGGCGGCCGGGGGCTTGGCCAGAGTGTAGCCACCGCCGGCCCCGCGCAGACTTTTTACCAGCCGGTGGTCCCGGAGGGGAATGATAATTTGCTCCAGGTAACGAATCGAAATGTCCTCTTCCTCGGCCACTTCTTTTAGTGAACGGGCCGGAGAGCTTTCCGGGTAGTGGAGAGCCAGGTTGAGCATCAACCTGGTCCCGTAGCGGCCCTTGGTTGAAATCCTGAACATCGCGGCCTCCTTCCAGGTCAGTTCCAGAAAACAGGTGACTCCAGGCCACCTGTCAATCTACTATAATTCTATAGGAATAGTAGATTTTAGGCAAATCAAATGTCCTTGACAGCTTTCAGGATTTAATTGTATGCTAAAAACTAATTCTGTCAGTTACTTAAGATAAATTAAAGGAATTATACCATGGAAAAAATTGTCCTCCTTGGCGATGAAGCCGTAGCCTTGGCCGCGGTCCAGGCCGGCCTGACAGCCGCCTATTCCTATCCCGGAACCCCGGCCTCGGAAATCATGGAGTTTCTGATCCGGCACTCCGAGGGCGGCCGGAAATACACGGCCAAGTGGTGCGTTAACGAGAAGGTGGCCTGCGAGGAAGCTCTGGGTGTTTCCTTCGCCGGCAAAAGGGCCATGGTCTCCTTCAAGCATGTCGGGCTGAACGTGGCCGCTGATCCTTTTATAAATTCGGCCATCACCGGGGCCAACGGCGGTCTGGTGGTGGTGGTGGCCGACGACCCGGGCATGCACTCCTCCCAGGATGAACAGGATAGTCGTTATTATGCTGATTTTGCCCGCATCCTGTGCCTGGAACCAACTAACCACCAGGAAGCCTACGTTATGACCCGGGAAGCCTTCGACCTGTCGGAAAAGTTCAGGATCCCAGTAATGATTCGTCTGGTGACCAGGCTGGCCCACAGCCGGTCTTCAGTTCAAACGGCCGAGTCCCGGCAGCAGAACCAGGGCCTGGAATACGGCACCTGGCAGGACTGGACCCTGCTTCCCGGAAATGCCAGGCGTCGCTTTAAAATTTTGCTCGACAGGCAGAAGGAACTGCTGGATTATTCGGAAAATACCCCTTATAACCAGCTGGTGCTCAACCCGGCGGGCGGCCGGCTGGGGGTGGTGGTATCAGGCATCGCTTTCAATTATTTTAAGGAAGTGGTGGCCGGGCTGCCGGCTGAGCCCTCCTGCCTCAAAGTCTCAACCTATCCTTTCCCGGTGA
Source organism: Candidatus Saccharicenans sp. (assembly GCA_024653405.1). Taxonomy (GTDB): domain Bacteria; phylum Acidobacteriota; class Aminicenantia; order Aminicenantales; family Saccharicenantaceae; genus Saccharicenans. Next base: position 5,666 of record JANLGB010000087.1, on the reverse strand, counting down.
ATAAATTGCGACAGTTGATCGACCGGGTTGATGAAATCCTGGTGATCGAGGAAGGTTATCCCTTCATCGAAAGGTTCATCCGTGGGGTGACCGGGATTCCCGGGAAAACCATCCGGGGCAAACTGGACGGCAGCCTGCCTGCCAGTGGCGAGCTGACCCCCGACCTGGTGGCCAGGGCCCTCGGACTGCCGGAAAGGACCGGCCTCAAGCTCGGAGATTTCAAGCTGGCGGGACGCCCGCCCCAGTTATGCGTCGGCTGCCCTCACGCTGATACTTATAAGGCCCTGAACGAAGCTCTGAAGGATTTTCCCCGGCCGGTTGTTTTCTCCGATATTGGTTGCTACACCCTGGGGGCGCTTCCTCCCTACAATGCCATCCAGACCTGTGTCTGCATGGGGGCCAGTGTCTCCATGGCCAAGGGTGGGTCCGAAGCCGGCATTCATCCCTCGGTGGCGGTGATCGGCGATTCCACCTTCGCCCATTCGGGGATAACACCGCTGCTGGATGCCGTATTTTCTAACAAGGTGATGACCGTCATCATTCTGGACAACGGCACGGTGGCTATGACCGGGACCCAGCCCAGTTTTGGCACCGGTGAGCCGCTTGACCGCCTGGTGGCCGGGCTGGGCCTGGACCAGAATCACCTCAGGATAATCGTGCCCCTGCCCAAGAACCACCAGGAGAACGTCAGGGTTATCAAGGAAGAACTGGCTTACCGCGGACTTTCGGTTATCATCGCCCGCAGAGAATGCATCCAGATCGTAGGCGAGAAAAAAAGGAGCTAAAGATGAAATACGATATCATCCTGGCGGGAGTCGGCGGTCAGGGCATTCTGTCGATCGCCTTCGTTATCGATAATGCGGCCCTGGAGGAAGGTTTGTTTTTCAAGCAGGCGGAGGTCCACGGGATGTCCCAGAGGGGCGGAGCGGTTCAGTCGCATCTCCGCCTGGCCGATGCTCACATTTACAGCGACCTCATTCCCCTGGGCCAGGCTGACATGATTCTGAGTGTCGAACCGCTGGAGACCCTGCGCTACTTTGAATACTTGAAACCAGACGGGGCGGTCGTTTCCAGCAGCACCCCCTATACCAATATTTCCGATTATCCAGTGCTGGAAGAAGTTTTCCGGGAAATAAAGAAAGCTCCGGTCCACGTGCTGATAGATTCAGACAAACTGGCCCGGGAAGCGGGCAGTGTCCGGGCCCAGAACATGGTCATGCTGGGTGCGGCTTCGATTTTCCTGCCGCTTAAGGAAGATTCACTTAAAAAATACATCCCGGTCCTGTTTGAAAAACGGGGGCCGCAGCTGGTCCAGACCAATCTCAAGGCCTTTGACCTCGGGCGTCAGGCAGCCCGGGCCGGCGGCCGGTAAATCCGGCTGCTGTTCCCGTGACATCACAGGACGGGGGTAAAAGTATGAAAAACCAGCCAAAAATAGTTCAGTCCATCCTGGAGAAAGCCGAAAGTTCTGGTCGCAATTTCCTGCTGGAACCGGAAGTCTACCGTTTGCTCGGAGCTTACGGGATGCCGGTTCCGCGGCATATCTTCTGGCCGAAAGGAAAGCCACTGGCGGCCTCCAGTCTGAAGAGATTGGGAACGGACCGGGAGGTGGTGAAAATTGTATCTCCGCTGATTCTTCATAAGTCTGATGTCGGCGGGGTGGTCATAGCCAAGGCCAACCTCAGGGAAGTAAGAGCGGCCGTGAATAGGATGTATGCTGAGATTCCGGCCAGGTACAGCCTGGTTTTTGGCCAGGGCCGGGTTTCGGCCGCAGAGGTGGCCGGGTCCATTCAGGGAGTGCTGGTGGCCGAGCTGGTATCTTACGAGCAAGCCGGGCTGGGCTCGGAACTGCTCCTGGGTCTGAGGGTTTCCAGGGATTTCGGACCGGTTATCACTTTTGGCGGCGGTGGCCTGGAAGTGGAATTCTTGAACGCCCACCTCCGAGAAGGCTACAGCCTGGCAATTCTTCCGCCTGCCGGTCTGAACCGAAGCCAGATAATAAAGGAACTGGAAGCAGTGGCTGTCTTTGAGAAAATCGCCAGAGAATTCCGCGGCCGCCAGGCGCTGGTCAAGCCCGAAACCTTGCTCCAGGCTATCGCGATTTTCCAGAGACTGGCCCGGGATTTTTCACCTTTTGACCGGCGTTTGCCTTTCACCCTGGAAGAGCTCGAAGTCAACCCGCTGGTCATCAGGAAGGGTCGTTTGATTCCCCTGGACGGCCTGTGCCGTTTTTCCCGGGAAAAGATGGAAGCCAAAGGAAGGCCGGTGGCCCAGATCCAGAAATTGCTGGAGCCGAAAAGCCTGGCCATCATCGGCGTTTCAGAAAAAATGAACGTCGGGCACATCATCCTGAACAATGTCATCCAGAACGGTTTTCCCCGAGAGAAGATTTATGTGGTTAAGCCGGGGCTGGAAAGCATCGAGGGCTGCCGCTGTTTCCCCTCGGTGGCCGAGTTGCCCGAGACCGTCGACCTGTTCATCCTGACCCTGGGGGCGGAGATGGTTTACCCGGTGATGAAGGACCTGGTGGAGCTGGAAAAAGCCCGCTCGGTTATAGTTATAGCTGGCGGCCTGGGAGAAAAATCAGGCACCCAAAGCATTGAGGATGACATCAGGAATCTGATAAGAACCAGGCGCCAGGCGGGGAAACCGGCGCCGGTGGTAAATGGAGGAAACTGCCTGGGGATTATCTCGGCTCCGGGAAAATACGACAGCACTTTTATTCCTGAATATAAATTCCGCAAGCCGAGCGGGCTGAAGGCGGGACTGGCCATTGTCAGCCAGAGCGGAGCCTTCATGCTGTCCCGGATGAGCAAGCAGGACCGCTTTGAGCCCGTCTACGCCATCTCGGTCGGCAATCAGCTCGACCTGACCCTGGGCGATTACCTGACCTATCTTCAAGACCGGCCGGAAGCCAGGATTGTGGCTGTTTATGCCGAGGGCTTCAGGCCGGGCGACGGCTGGCGCTTCCTGCAGGCGGCCAGAGAAACGGTCCGGGCCGGAAAGCAACTGGTGGTCTACAAATCCGGACGCAGTCCTGAAGGAAGAAAGGCCACGGCCAGCCACACGGCTTCAGTGGCCGGAGATTATTTCGTCGGGCGGAATCTCCTGAGGCAGGCCGGAGCCATCGTGGCCGAGACCATTGAGGAATTTGAAAATATGGTTAAAGCCCTGATTCTGCTGGAAGGCAAAAAAATAGCCGGCCGCCGGGTGGGCCTGATGTCCAATGCCGGGTTTGAGTCGGTCATCATGGCCGATAACCTGAAAGGGGAGGACGGGGAACTGGTGCTGCAGCCATTCTCCGATGAAACCGTGGGCAGGATTATGAAAGTCTTGCAACCGCTGGGTATTGACCGCCTCCAGGATGTTCACAACCCGCTGGATGTAACCCCGATGGCGGATGACGCCACTTTTTGCGGCTGTGTGGAAGCCTTGCTGCAGGATAGCCGGATCGATTGCGCTGTAATTTCCTGCGTGCCCATGACGGCGGCCCTGCAAACCCTGCCGCCGGCTGACCATCATGGCGAAAACATTTATTCTGAGAACAGCCTGGCCGGGCGGCTGGTGTCAATTTTCCGGAGCACCGATAAACCGCTGGTGGTCAACATCGACGCCGGCCGGTGGTATGACCCGCTGGCCGAGCACCTGGAAAAGGCAGGCCTGCCGGTTTTCCGGAGCTGTGACCAGGCCGTGCGCTTTATGAGAAAGCTGGTAAATTCCGGCCTCAAAGAGCTATAATCATCGCCCGGCCTAAGCCATGGCAATTTATTTTGCCCCCAGGCCGCAAACCCGGCCCTGAATATTACTATAAAAACCCCCCGCCTTAAGTCGAAAACAGGCCGGATAACAATAACCTGTCCAATCGGCATCTGGCCATAATAGTGGTTTCCGGTCCAATTGGAGTGAACAGGCGCCACCCCTAAGAAGGCTGAGCCTGGTTCAGTGGTCCGGCTACCGCCAGTCCGGTCCGCCGGAGGTCCTTCAATTATTTATTGGTCCAGCTGACGAAATTTCTTGCCTTGGATCGGCTTTTTTGATATTTAAATAAGAAAAAATTTTTTAAGGAGGAGTTATGTTCGTTCCTAGGATGAAATCCCTGATGGTTTTGATTCTGGTTTCAGCTTTAACCCTGTCTCTTTTCAGCTATTCTTATGGGAAGCAAAAAAGACACGAATTTTCAGTCGGCTACGGTCTGGTGACTTCAAGCCAGATAGCCGACATCCTGACCAACGTTCTGCTCATCACCATAACCATCGGTCAAGCGGCCAAGGTGGATAACAAATATCCTGGCGCCTTCATTCTGAGTTACAAATACGCCGGCCGGTCCAGGCTGGCCTTTGGCCTGACCTTCGCCTATGACCGGGCTTCGGGTAACCTGGCCATGTCGGACATTCCGGTCGGGACCTATTCTGAAAATTATTATACCGGGGCGGTAGAAATGGATTACCGCTTCATCAACCGCAAGAACTTTTGCCTTTATTCGGGATTGGGAGTCGGCCTGACCGTCAGGAAAGGAACCTATACTTATTCAGATAGCGAAACTTCCTCCAGCTCCTTCCCGGTGGTCCAGGTCACGATTCTGGGCTTCAGGATCGGAGATAAAATAGCCCTGTTTGGCGAACTGGGCGGGGGCTACAAGGGCGTCTTTCACGGTGGAATCAGAGCTAGCCTGTAAGAGCCTGAGCTTCTCCCGGCTAATTTAGCATTGGTTTCTTATTCTGGCCAGGGCCAGCGCTGCCAGCAGCTTTCAATGCCAACCGACCTGGCGGAAAACTTCGGCTATGTCTCGGTTGCCCGGACCATGGCCGCGGGCCACGCTGACTGAAACTGTCGGCCCGGCTGCTTCTTGCCTTCTGGCCACTTCGGCCTGAGAAAAACCGGGGCAGAGGAGAGCCGAGTGCAAACCTTCTTCTGCCACCAGTTTACGGGCCAGCTCATAAGCCTGCTCGGCATTTTTCACCCCCTGGACGAACAGCTCAATTTTGTCGCTTTCGACCCCGGGACCTGGTGTATTTCCGGCTCGACATCTGGCGCCTGGCTGAAAATGAAACGATGGTCTTGAATTCTATGGTCACTTCTTCCGGTTTGCAGTTTATACTTTGGCTTAATAAGCAAAACTCAGACCGAACAAAAAATTCCGACCCGGCTCCGGCCTGGAATCTGGGTCAGGCCGGGCCAGGTATTCTTGGTCCAGCAGGTTGTTTATCCGGAAATAAAGCCTGAACCAACGATTGACATTATAGACAGCCTTGAGATTCAAAAGACTGTAACCCGGGATGGCAATTTCCGATGGTCCCGGATTGTCCTGGCTGGCCTGGAAGTAACCGTTGACTTCCAGGTGGAGGCGTCCGAACCACACCCGGCTGCCAAGAATCAGGCGCCGGGGCGGGATATCGTTCAGAGGGCCGGCCGACACCCGGCTCTTACCGTCATAGAGGAAACCGTTACCGAAGACAGATAGCCGCGGTACCGGGAAATATTCCCACTCCAGTTCCAGCCCTTTAATCCTGCCCTGTTCCACATTGCCGTAGGTATAGAGGTCTGTTCCTATCAGGTACCTTTCCACCAGGTTGTCAATGCGGTAGCTAAAGCCATAGAATCCGAGAAAAAGGCGGCGACCGGTAATCTTGAGGCCGGCGTCAACATTCTGGCTGGATTCGTTCTTC